>WGMW01000002.1 GCA_016124845.1 Flavobacteriales bacterium | reverse complement strand
TTCGGCATCCATGTACCAGGTCATACCGCAGACTCAACCTGACAGAGGGAAGAAACTAACGCACAGGGTCATTGCCCCAAGGGATCGTCCAACTCCAATGCCAAGCTACTCAACTCTTGAAAACAAACATATAAGGGATTGCAGCGGCATCTTTTTTTGTCCGCAGGCAAAAAAGATATAGCGGAAAGCCCGACCCGTAGGGTAACGCCCTCATCATCAATAAACCCCAAAGGCTAAATCGTAAATTCGCGGAATAACACGACACGATGCAGGAAGTAGCGCCATACAGACCGAAGAATAAGATCAGAATTGTGACCGCGGCCAGCCTTTTTGATGGGCATGATGCGGCCATCAACATCATGCGCAGGATCATACAGAGCACGGGCTGTGAGGTGATTCCTTTGCTTTTACGTGAAAGGGTTGCACGGCTTGGAGCAACTCCAAAGCCATGTGGCGGCAGTAGATCCCTTGGTACCACCCTATTCTGTGTGGTAGCGCGCTGGGCGAAGTGGTAACGCCTAACGGTCGTGTAACCCCTTGCCTTGCAAGATCTGCGGAGTGCATTTCTCTATGCGCGTGTGGCGGGTCTGTGATTGTTTGGGCTGGGAGAAGAACAGCACATAACCGCGTTGCCTTCCAGGAGTTAGAGCTTCGAAAGCGACTTTCAGTTTAGCATCTTCCGCTAACCTTTGTTCAAGTTCTTCCGGAAGTTCCAATTCCTTCTTCTCCTTGAATTCAACCTTCAGTCCCTGCTTTTCAATTTCAATGGCCTGTTTGATGTATTCTCGGATAACGGCCTCCTGCTCTGCTACCTGCTGCGCATCGGTAAACCTCAACTGGCGCATGGCCTGCGAGTTCTCTCCCGGTGCCACCAACAAATTATGAGCATCTTTCAGTAGTGCACCTTTAAAGAAGTTCAGCGAACAGAACTCTTTGAAAGCACTCATTATCAAGACATTATTCCCGTTGAGTGTATAGCAGGGCTGTTTCCATTTGAGGTCTTCGGCAAGCTCTGTATCAAGGAGAATGATCCTCAATTTTTCCAGCGGCTCTGCCCAACTATGCACCTTGCATTTCGGTGTGCGCCAGTAAGAACAGCGGCCGCAACCTTCGGCCAGATAGGTGTCTACTTTTTGGTTCGTCATTGACAAATTCTGTCAGGTTGGTCAAGTCTATCGCTAAACAACTCCCGTGTTCAAATAATCACTCGGTTACAGGAACATTGCTTTGAACGGTGCCGCCATCCTCACATATTTCAACACTTATTCCACCGAAAACAGAATCTTGGATATTGGGATCGTAACCCGTTCCGTAGAGGTAATAATCGCCTTGGGCGAGATTCGATACTGTATAGTGCGCTGCGCTTGAATCGGATGCAACAACCATATCGTAAGCCGAAACATCTGCTCCAGGGAATTCCGTTGCTCCGAATTTGATATGAACGGTTGCATTGGGAATGACCGCATCGTGGTGCTTTACCTGACCTTCAAGCGTGACCTTCCCTCCCGTTCCCGGAGAGCTTTTGTCGCATTTTTTGGAGCAGGCACTTAACGATGTAATACTGGCAATAAGAACGATGTATTTGATATGCATGATGATGTATTTAGGGTTTGTCAATTTCGGATGGTAACACAAATGGGGTCAACGGAAACCTCATATCGTTTGTCAGGCACAAGTTCCAAGGTGCTCAGATCCACGTAAGTGATGTAGCCGTTACGGCCATTGCATTCGGTAACGTGGTGAGGGGCGGGGCCATCTTGCGAAAAGTTGCGGTTGGCCACAATGAGTCGGTTGTGCGTTTCATCTACCGCCATGCCATGCGGTTGCGAACCCGCATAAAGTGTTGAGATGACTGAATTGGAGGCACAATCGATGGTTGCAATGGAACCTCGTTTGCCCGAGTAAGTCTCCGTATCTTCTGTAGATGCCACAAACAGATAGTCTTTGGAAGAAGACCAGGTCATATTCTCCGGGCCGATGCCAACAGCAATGGATGTAATGAAGGCATCCGTTTGGGAATCATAGACCCGTACTTCGTTGGTACCCGTACATGCCACGTAGTACTTGCCATTGTTCGGATGAATGAAGATGTGCTGTGGATTGAACGAGGAACTGGTATCGGGTGCCTGACCATCCTGCAACACCACCGAGGAAAGGACGGGTGAAAGTGGATCGCTTACATTCAGTTTGTAGATCATATTTCCTGTCAAAGAGCCGATAAGCAGCTCATTTCCATTCGTACAAGCGCTGTAAGGGTAAGCAAAATTCGGCAGGTCGTTGTAGTACTGGATGACATCCAAGGCATTCAGGTCGATGCAGACCGCAGTTCCAGCAGCTTCTGAATTGATGATGAATGCCTTTTGCGAATCATCTGAGATGCAGAACGATCTCCATTTGCCATGGTCGAGAACCACCGTGCCGATGTAGCTGTCATCGTCCGTCCTGTATTTACTGATCACTTCTCCGTTCTTGCTCACCACATACCAGAATTCTCCGTTGGGAGCAATATGAACCTCTTCGGCAAATTCCACATCCAAGTTGAATGTGGTTTTCACATACCGCATAATGAGGTCGGTTTCCATATCCATAACGGCCACAAGGTCGCAGCCTCGGTCTACCACGTAGTATTTCTCGCGATGCGGATCATCGGTAAAACGCACGGTACCGTTGGCGTTCGGAGCTCCGTCAGTTATCCAGTAGCGGATGGCCAGCACCTCATCCCGCGAAAGCGGTGTGCGATTGTACGGCATGGATGGTGGCACCACCACGCCAAGGTCCTGATAGGTATTGGTGAACAGGAAAAGTGAACTCTGTGTATAAGTGAACGGAACCGTTACCGCTCCGTTTCGGCTTCCTTGCATCATGGCGTCCCACGTGCTGAGGTCGAGGTTGCTGGCAGCCGCCTTGCTGCTTGTATTATGACAGCCTGAGACAGCACATTTCCCCACCATGATCTCACCAATATCTTTCGGATAGTCCTTGGTGTCTATTTCATCCGGTTTCTTGCAAGCTGATACTGTGCAGAGCAAAAAAAGAACACTCCAGAGAAAAACGTAACGGCCAATAGAACCATTTCCGTTTTCCTGTGGAGTGTTCATCAGGAAGCCGCTGAAGGGCATTATGGATTGCTAACGCGCTTTACCTGATGGTTATATGTATCGGCAATGTAAAGCACCCCTGTTGATGATACGAACACACCTGTTGGTTTGTTGAGGCTGGCCTGAGTGGCCTTTGTGCCATTGTCAGAATGACCCAACGCTCCCGAACCTGCAACGGTGCTGATGGTTCCGTCCGTGTCGATCTTACGGATGACGTTGTTCTTCGAGTCGGCCACATAGATGACGTTGTTCGGACCAACTGCCACGTCTGTAGGCCAGTAAAGCTGCGCTGATGTGGCCGGGCCACCATCTCCCGAATAACCTTGGTCGCCTGTTCCGGCAATGGTGGTCACTTCACCTGTTGAAAGGTCGATCTTACGCACACGGTTGTTCTTTGTATCGGCCATCACCAACCAAGAACTCTTATCGTTAGAGATGTCGATCTTTCCTCCTGGTCCTGCATTCGACCCACGTGGAAGGCTGAACTGAGCAGCACCTCCAACACCATCTGCAAACCCTTCATCGCCCCCTACAAATGTGGTGATGATGTTGTTCACATCCACTTTTCTGATGCGCTGGTTGGCCTGATCGGTAACGTAAGCATTGCCTTGGCTATCGAATACGGTACAGCTTGGCAGATCCAATTTTGCCGCATTGGCCGGACCTCCGTCTCCAAGCAAACCTTGGCTGGTGCCAATAGGCGAAGTGACCACGCCTGTAGCGTGATCGATATGCTTCACTTTCCAATTGTGCCATGCAGATAGCCAATAGTTGCCGTCAGGGCCTATGGTCAGGCACGTAGGGTGATTCAAATTGATGTCCAACGCTTGTCCGGTCGGGTCGTCTCCAAGCACACCGGAACCGATGATCACGTTGATCACCCCGTTCTCATCGATCTTACGCACGCAATGATTGTTAAAATCGACAACGATGATATTCCCATCCGTGTCTTCGGCCACATCCATGGGCCAGTAGAGAAATGCTTGAAGTGCATCTCCTCCGTTACCACCTCCTCCGCTCTGCTCGGCCACTCCTGCCACGTTGCAGAGAATGCCATCGCCCCCGCAGGAGGTGTCGTTTGAATCTTTTTTACAGCCGTTTAAAATGAAAAGCGAGCCCGTAAGCATACCAAGGGTCAAGTATGTAATATGTTTCATGTCCGTGTTTAAATGTTCAAATGATGGTTAAGAATGAACGAAAGTCGTAAAATAATCTAAAACGCATTGTGCCGCTGAAAACACCAAACAAAAAAACCTCAGGTATTCCCGAGGCTTTCAAGTTTCATTTAGACCACATGCTTAGCTTTTATTCATTTTGAATACGTGCATCTTGGATGGCGTGGTAACACGCACCACATAAATGCCTGCGGCCAACTGCTCTGCGTTCCAGTTCATGATGAAGGAGCTGTCTGCCATTCCATCGAACACTTTGGCTACAAGCGTTCCTCGCATATCGTAGATGCTGATCTCTGCTTTGGTATCTTCAGGAAACACCATTTCAAAGCTCATCACGTTCTGCACCGGGTTTGGATATACAGTTACGTAGTCTCCGAAGTTCTCATCAATATGCTGACCATCCAACTTGGTGTTGTCACCAGGGTTGCAATAGCCTACGTAGCATCCGTGAGCCAAGTGTGCAGGCACTCCGTTCTCCGAGATACAGATCTCGTGTGCATTCTCAGGATTTCCAGGAGGAATGTGGCAAACCAATACCTTTCCTGATTTGTCGCAGGCGTTTTTTTGACCGAAAGCGACAGTTGAAACCAATACAGCGAATAATAGTGTAAATACGTTCTTCATTCCTTGATGTTTAGTGGTTAGCGTTATCGAAAGTACCTCCACAACACACCAGTAATGAAATTTTATCGACCTACCGCTCTCTTTTCGGGACAAACGACCGATGCTGAGTTCAGCATCTAAGGAATTGGCTTACAGCCCGAAATAGTAGCTGAGATTCAGCCCAAAGCTCCAGAGATAGCCTCGGATGGGTGCATCAACAATATTGATGGCCCCGAAACGGAAAGTAGGCTCCACCAAGACACCCATTCGGTTGTTGATGCGATAATCAACTCCCGCACTCAGTTGGGGTGAAAAGTTCACCGTTCGGAAATCGTAAGGAGAACTGACTGCATTCCTTTTCTTGCTTCCATCCGAATAGCTCCAAACCGCTGTCTGCTGCGAGGAGACCAGAAACTCGGTGACCACCGCTACACTACCGAAGAAACGCGTTTTGCCCGTACCCAACGTGTAATTGAACTTGATAGGAATGCCAATATAATGGAACCGATACGCGAACCTGACCTTATCGGCCATGCCTGCATTGGGGTTGTACACGAATCCGTAGCGCGGGTCTATCAATTGACCGTACGTGAGCTCATGTTGCTTGGTCTGATAGCCTTTGAGCGCGTATTGCAGTCCCGCCTCCACCCCGATGTGTTGATTGAGGTTGTAACACGCAGAAACATAGGCGGTATTGCCGTAAATAGGAACCTCATCCTTATTCCGATAGTCTATTGCCTGCTTTTCGCCAGAATCGTTCTTATCACGGGGTTGCAAGGTCCGAAAGGCCACATCAGGCGAATAGCCAGCTTTCAGCTGAAGTAGGAGCACCTCATTTTCCTGTGCAACTGCCGTTAGAAACAAGAAACCGAAACCGAGAAGTAGGGATAGTCTTTTCATCGGTCACGAAAGTAAGGGTTTAACAGGATTCAGTCGAAGATCGATGGCGGTGATAACGCAAGTGTAACCTGCGTCAAACTTCACTCCCATCAATAAGTGCATCTTTGCACCCTCAAACCGAAAGGAACGCATGTACCCAACGCTATACGATCTTGTTCTGGACCTGACAGGAATTCCCATCCCACCGTTCAAACTGGTGCAGAGTTTCGGAATGATGGTGGCCATTGCCTTTATGGCGGCCAGCATGAACTTGGCGGCCGAACTGCGCAGAAAGGAGCGCGAAGGACTCATCCCCTCCATCAAACGTTTGACGTGGGTGGGCAAGAGATCGACATTGAGCGAAAAGGTGGTTTCGGGCATCATTGGCTTTCTCATTGGCTACAAACTATTGGGAATCGTTCTTGACTTCCAGACGGTGATAGGCAATCCACAGGCGTTTATCCTTTCGTATGAGGGAAGCCTGCTTGGTGGCATTATCGGTGCCGCTGTGTCGGTGGGCGTGCGCCTGTATGACGACAGCAAAATCACACTTCCCGAACCTCAGCAGGTGGAAATGACAGTACACCCGAAAGACCATGTGAGCACGATCACGATACTGGCTGCGGTGTTCGGGATTCTGGGTGCCAAGGTCTTCCACAATCTCGAAAACTGGGATGACCTGATGGCTGACCCTATGAACGCGCTGGTGTCATTCAGCGGGCTCTCATTTTTGGGTGGATTCATCTGTGCCACGGCCGCTATCTGGTATTACGCCAAAAAGAACAACATCCCGATCATCCACCTCACAGATGCCACGCTACCAGGGCTGATGCTCGCCTACGGTATCGGACGGCTTGGTTGCCAATTGGCGGGCGATGGCGACTGGGGAATACCGAACGATGCGCCCAAACCCGATTGGATGAGCTGGCTTCCCGACTGGCTCTGGGCTTACAATTACCCGAATAACGTGCTCGGCATCGACCTGAAGACAGATTTTGCGCAGATGGGTTACACAAGCCTTACAGGCTATGCCTATCCCACCCCACTCTACGAGACCATGATGGCGTTGCTCATTTTCAGTTTCCTATGGTTTATGCGCAAGCGCTGGAAAGTTCCAGGACAACTGGCGGTGTGGTATCTACTGCTTTCAGGCATAGAGCGTTTGCTCATTGAACAGATACGCATCAATAACGAATATCATATCCTTGGTCATGGTATCACGCAGGCGGAGATCATCTCTTCCGTCATGATCCTGCTGGGGCTCATCGGCATCATCATCATCCCCAAAGTGGGCAACAAACTGGTGAAATACTGATGGCGTTCAGCAACCAACAACTGAAAGACCTGACCGAGAAGGTCCGCAATGTGGCCTGGGATGCAGGTGTTTTCATCCTTACAGAGCGCAAGGTGTTCTCTACCAAAAAAGTGGAGGCCAAGGGTCATAACGATTTCGTTTCGTATGTGGACAAGGAATCGGAGAAGCTGATCGTAGGCCGCTTAAAGGACATTCTTCCCGAAGCAGGATTTATCACGGAAGAAGGCACTGAACACAGAGACGAAAATCCGCTGAAGTGGGTGATCGACCCGCTGGATGGCACCACCAATTTCATCCACGGCATGCCTTTATTTGCTGTGAGCATAGCGCTCGTTTCCGAGAAAGAACCGCTGCTGGGGGTGGTGTATGAGATGAATCAGGACGAGATGTTCTTCGGCTGGAAGAATGGTGGTGCCTATCTCAATGGAAACCGCATTCATGTTTCGGAAGCCAAAACGGTTGAAGATTCGCTGTTCGGAACAGGGTTTCCGTATTACGACTATCATCTGCTCGACCAATACCTCAATCTCTTCAAACACCTGATGAAACATTCGCATGGCATCAGGCGGCCAGGTTCTGCGGCCACCGACCTTGCGTACGTTGCCGCTGGTCGTTTTGATGGGTTCTACGAATACAGTCTCAGTCCGTGGGATGTAGCGGCTGGAATTCTGCTTGTTCGCGAAGCTGGCGGAACGGTCAGCGATTTCTCAGGCGGAGATGATGCCATTTTCACCAAAGAGATCATTGCCACCAATCCGCATGTCTACAAAGAGTTTTTAGAGCTTCTTGCGGGGTTTATGAGACCTTGAAGGTTTTGAAAATTGGGGTGTCCGAAAACAACCGGAATCACACTTGCCAATGGTAGACCTGCCTACAAAACCGTTAAAACGGTTGGTGCCCTGCGTCCATCATAGCCCACGATTTAAATCGTGGGCTATGGTGGAATAAACTTGTTCAGGAATGGTTTCAACCATTTTCCACATCTCCTTCTTTTTAATAAGAATAACTGGATTCATTCACAGAACCGGCATTTCGGACACCCCCGTTTTCAAGCCGTGGAGTTCTGAAACAAAAAGCCCTCTCACTTTTCAGCAAGAGGGCTTTCGAAATCTTAGCCTGTATCGTCAGATCTTACGACCGATACCGAATACTTTCAATTCAACCACCCATGTGTTCAACTCGCGCTGGTTGTACATATAAAGCTCGATCTTCACTTTCTTACCTTGCTTGTTCTCTCGCATGATGAATTTCTTGAAATCGGTATCCTCCAAGAAAATGTCGTTGGTCTTGTCCTTCTCCTGCGTTACCCAGTTGTCACCCAAGCAAGAGGTCAACGTTTCTTTCAACTTCTGGTAGCTTGACTCCAACTCCTGAGAATAGAATCGTGTCTCATCCAAATAAGTAACTGCTTCAGGGTACATTTCATCCGCTGTGATCAACATTTCCACACCGTCCTTCAATGTAACGGTCGATTTGTTGTATGGCTTGGGAACTCCACGTATCTCCAGCGAGGTTTCTTCACCTCGAATGTCTTTGAAGTAATCCTGACCAGCATCCACCACCTTTTTCAGATTGTCACACAAGGCATCTTGAGCCATGGTGTAACCAGGTAGCAATGCCAACATCAGAATGGTTGCGAAAAAATTGCGTTTCATAGGTCGGTAGTTTTTAAGGAGCGATAAAGTTAGAAATTGAACGGCTGCTTGCAAGGCAAGAAGTATGCCATCAACTATTTGGGTGTCTTACTTAACAATCTCGTAAGACCATCTGCTGCCAATTTGTAGTCTGGATTCAACTGAATGGCATACGAATACTCAGATTTCGCCCGCTGCACATCGCCTTTGGCCTCGTAGCACAGACCGCGCATGTAAACAGCCTGATGATACTTCGGATTGAGCTTGACGGCCTTGTCAAAATTCTCCAACGCTTTATCGTATTCCTTCAGATACTGATAATGAATGTAGCCCATGTTGTAGTAGGCGTTGGTGTAGGTGCTGTCCAATTCCAAGATATGCGTATAGGTGCGCAGCGCATCATTCAACCTGTCGTTGTCCTGATAGAAAAGCCCCAGGTCGTACAGCGTCAGAATATCATCTGGGCGTATGTCCAATGCCGCCCTGAAATAATCTTCGGCACGCGGATCTTTTTTGTGGTAATGAAGCACACCAAGCTGCATGTAGCCATCAAAATTGTCTGGATTGAGTGTCACGGCCTCCAGCATGTTCTCAATGGCCTTGGTGGTATCGCCCAACTCGCTGTAGCACAATGATTTTACCATGAACGGACGGTCATCCCGCGCATTGATGCGCAGCATGTCATTCGCATAGTTGATGCACTCCTGAAACTTATCAATGTAGAGACTGAACTGCGCCAAGCGGTACAACGGTTCGAGCATATCAGGCTGCAACGCATGTGCTTTCTGTAGCGCACTCAAACACAATTGCGGCTTGTTCAGCCGAAAGTAGACATCGGAAATGGTGAGGTAGAAATCGGCAATAGTGCTATCCATCATCAACGCACGTCCCACATCAGCCAAGGCATAATTGGTCTCGTTCACCTCCAGAAAAACCTTGGAACGTTCGTTCAGCAGCTTCGGGTCGTTCGGGTTTGCCTCAATAAGCTTGGTCAAACTGTCGAGTTTGGCCTCGCCTGGCAATACAGCGCTTACCTCTTCAACCGATTCCTGATTCGCTTCTTTGGTAGACGTGTCGCAACCGAAACCAAGCAACGCAATACTTACAACTAAAAGGGCTCGCCTCATTCCGCCACAGGCACTTTTCCAGTTATCGAATCCTTGATCTTTCCTTCCAGCTCCTCCATCAGCTCTGGATTGTCGAGCAGCAGTTCTTTCACCGCATCACGTCCTTGTCCCAAGCGGGTTTCGCTATAACTGAACCACGAACCGCTCTTCTTCACAATGCCATGGTCCACACCAAGGTCGATGATCTCACCCACTTTGGAGATGCCTTCGCCATACATGATGTCGAATTCGGCCTTGCGGAACGGAGGTGCGACCTTGTTCTTCACCACCTTCACGCGAACGCGGTTTCCCGTGGTGTCTTCTCCGCTCTTTATCTGCCCTGCTCTACGGATGTCCAGACGAACAGATGAATAGAACTTCAATGCGTTACCACCTGTTGTTGTCTCAGGATTTCCAAACATCACCCCGATCTTCTCACGCAACTGGTTGATGAAGATGCAAACAGCGCCTGTCTTGCTGATGGTTCCTGTGAGCTTACGCAGCGCCTGCGACATCAAACGTGCCTGCAGACCGACCTTGCTGTCTCCCATTTCTCCTTCTATCTCGCTTCGCGGAGTGAGTGCCGCAACAGAGTCGATAACGATAATGTCGATGGCTCCAGAACGGATAAGGTTCTCCGCAATTTCCAAGGCCTGCTCGCCATTATCTGGCTGCGAAATGAGCAGATTATCAATGTCAACGCCCAAACTCTGTGCGTAAAAGCGGTCGAAAGCGTGCTCCGCATCGATCATCGCTGCAATGCCGCCTTTCTTCTGCGCTTCCGCAATGGCGTGAATGGCCAACGTGGTCTTACCTGATGATTCAGGCCCGTAGATCTCGATGATACGCCCTTTCGGATAGCCACCGATTCCGAGCGCAATGTCCAATCCGATGGAACCCGATGGGATTACTTCCACATCTTCCACGGCCGAATCGCCCATGCGCATGATGGCGCCTTTTCCGTGGGCCTTCTCCAGTTTATCCATGGCCATTTGGAGGGCCTTCAGTTTCTCTGCTTTTTCGTCTTTTGCCATGATCGTCTTTTCTGTAGTTAGGTTTATTTCTCGCCCAGTTCTTCCAATATCTGAGCTGTATGGTCTTTTGTGTTCACTTTGGTGATGACTGCTTCCAATTTCCCGTCCGTGCCAATAACGAAGGTGGTTCTGTGAATGCCATCATATTCTTTGCCCATGAATTTCTTCAATCCCCAAACGCCATAGGCTTTGATGATCTTCAGGTCGGTATCTGCCAATAGCGTAAACGGCAGACTGTACTTCTCAATGAACTTCTGGTGGCGTTTCTCATCATCGGCCGAAACTCCGATGACCACAAAACCGCGCTTTTGAAGTTCGCTGTAATTCTCGCCCAGATTGCAGGCCTGTGCCGTACAACCTGGGGTCATATCCTTCGGGTAGAAATAAATCACCACACGCTTTCCTTTGAAATCGGATAGCGAAACGCTGTTCCCGTCCTGATCTTTTCCAGTAAAATCCGGTGCCTTATCCCCTGCTTTCAATGTCACTATGCTCATTGCGTTTTCCTTTTAGGTTTTTATCTCGAAGGCAAACAAAGTAACGATGTTTAAGTTCGGTTTCCGAGTGTTTCGCTACCAAGTTTTCCACTTTGATTGCAAGTCTAAGACGGCTGAACGTAATCTATTTACGTTGCAGATCACCTGAAACCCCACTTCTCTAACAATAAATAGTAATTTACAATCCAAATTGTGCAGGATGAAAAGATTGATTCTATTGTTATTCTTCCCCGTGTTATGTTACTCTCAACAGGACCCGCAATTCACCATTAATAACGATTACAACTCATTTGTAAATCCAGCCTTTATGGTGAACGATTACAACTTGAACATCTCAGGTTGGCACAGACAACAATGGGTCGGTTTTGAAGGACGACCTATTGTCGGTCTTGCAAATGCATCCTTTTTGGTGGAAAAAATACATAGTGCCTTTGGTGTTTCTTACCTCTACGACAAATTGGGTGCGCAAGTAAATCAGAGCGCGCTGATAAACTACGCCTACAATTTGCATATTGGCGAACACCAGTTGATTCCCGCCATACAACTCGGCATACTGTTCAATCAGTTGGATGGCAGTCAACTCGATCCGATTCAAGCAAACGACCCGAATCTCATCACCTCCTCCCGAAGCGGCATGAACTTCGACCTTGGTCTCGGACTGGCTTACAGATACAGAGGTATTGCCATCGGTTTCAGCGCAAGGCATGTGACAAGCCCTCAGATCAAATTCAAGGACGAAAACGCGACCTCTACGTTTACATACGCAAGACACTACTACGGCTATGCCTCCTACGAAGCCAAGATTGGGAAAATCTGGAGACTGAAACCCATTGCGCTATTCAAAACGGATGCGTCTTCGTACCAGTTCGATCAATTTCTATGGTTCGGCACCCGCAATCTCAACAAGTTCTTCGATGGAGTTAGTGTAGGTGGCGGATATCGTTTCGATAACGCTGCAATGGTCGGCATCGAATTTAACCTGAAATGGTTTACCCTTGCTTACACGTACGACATCCTGACAAACAAACTGAAAAACTACTCCACAGGAAGCCACGAAGCCTATCTGAGAATTCATCTGTTCCAATCGAGAAAACCTATTGACCAAATATGATAAAAAGGATTCTCCTCTCCGTGATATGGTTACTGGTGGCTGGAACAATTCATGCCCAACCAGCCATCACTTCGGACGGTCCTTTGGAGTTTTGCAATGGCGAATCCGTCACGCTCTGCGTGGAGCCTGCTTACTCGTCTTACCTATGGAACAATGGAAGCACAACCCAGTGTATTACCGTTACGGAAAGTGGCGACTATTGGGTAACGCTATTGGATTCTCAGGGAAACGTAGATAGCACTTTCGTGGATTCAGTTATTTCGGTGACGGTTCATTCACCAGAACCTTTGCTGATTCAAAATGGAGATACGATTGCCGCAACCAATGCTGACCAATTTGAATCATTTCAATGGTTTTGGCTACCAACGGAAGAGCCGATACCTAACGAAACCAACAGTTTTATAGTTGACTCTATCGTACCATGCTGCCCATGCTGTTACAAACTGGAGGTGACCGATTCCACAGGTTGCACAGGCTTATCATACTGCATCGAGTTCCCCGTGCTTTTACCCGACTCTTGCTACAATGGAATCAATGAATCAAATGCCTTGAGTTTCACGCTCTTCCCAAATCCCACAGCGAATCGGTTTACAATACAAAATGGCAACAAACCCACCATTGGTCGGGTCTCAATTTGGGACAGTAGCGGAAAGCAAGTGCTTGAAAGAGCTCTTTCAATTGGGAAAGACAACCTTTCAATCGAAACGAAAAATTGGCCAAATGGCATCTACTTCGTTTCCGTAATGGACCAAGCAGGACACCAACTTTCGGGAAAACTAATTGTACAACATGAATAGATCGCTCATCATTTTCTTTTCCCTTCTCTACAATGGTGTCATCGCTCAAAGCATTTGTGGAGGAACGATCCGATATGAAATCGTCAGCGGACTAACGGTCCAAACAGACATTTCCGTTTGGTTATGCGAACCGTCCGACTCCATCAATCTGGTTGTTGATCTCGGTGACGGAACGACCATCTCTCAAACCGCCCAAGTAGATTCGGTTGAAGAAGGTGTTTGTCATGCCTCTACTCAGTTTTCTCATACTTATTCAGGTCCATCAATTGTAGCCAATAGAGTATTTCTTTACGGAGGCGACCTGCTCGGTGGAATTTGCAATATTCCAAACTCAAGCAGCAGCCCATTATACTTGGAAGAAAATTTCAAACTGAATGGGTTCGTTGGACTCAACAGCTCCCCCACTATCTCAACTAACGAATGGGACACAGATTATCAGAACGGTCTATTAACACAAGCGGTCACAGGAATCGACTCAGACGGAGACAGTTTGAGCTATGAGATCATTGCTTACCAGAACACACCAGGCTACAGTATTCCGAGCACCTTTAATATTACAGACGAAGGCATTTTTACATACGAACCAGTAGAGGTCTGTGACATGTTAGCGGCTGTTGAAATTTCTGAGTGGCGAAACAATTCAAAAATTGGATCCATAATGAGATTCATGGTTCTCAGAGGAACGGTTCTTTCTGTACCTGAATATGGAGTTGATACGTTCAAAAATCTGGTTTATCCGAATCCAGCCAACAAGCAGGTGATCATTAACCAAATGGGTTCAACTTACTCACAGGTTCTGATAACCGACATGGCAGGAAGGATAATCCTCCAAATGAATATGAACAACACTTCCGACCTAACGAAAATTGACGCAACCGATTGGCCAAGTGGCATCTACTTCGTTTCTGTTTTGGACAAAGATGGCATAAGGCATTCGGAAAAGCTGATCGTGGCGCACGATTAACCCCTCAACCGAAATTCTTCTGATAATACTTGCAGAAGTCCTTCAATCCGCACTTCTCACATTTGGGGCTCCGCGCCAAGCAAACATAGCGGCCATGCAGAATGAGCCAATGGTGGGCGGTGGCAATCAATTCCTTCGGAATGTACTTCACCAATTGCTTTTCGGTGGCCAATGGCGTTTTGGCGTTGGTGGTCAACCCCAACCGTTCTGAAACGCGGAAAACGTGCGTATCCACCGCCATTGCGGGTTTATCGTAAACCACTGAAGCAATAACGTTGGCAGTTTTTCGTCCCACGCCTGGCATTTTCTGAAGTTCCTTCACATCTGATGGCACCACGTTCTTAAAATCCTCCACCAGCATCTTGGCCATGCCTACCAGATGTTTGGCCTTGTTGTTCGGGTAGCTGATGCTGCGGATATACTGAAAGACCTCATCCGAAGAAGCAGCGGCCAAGGTTTCCGCCTCTGGGAACCGCTCGAAGAATGGAGGTGTGACCATATTCACCCGCTTGTCGGTGCATTGAGCAGAGAGAATTACCGCCACCAATAGTTCGTAAGGATTGGTGTAATGCAATTCGGTTTCGGCCGTTGGCATGTGCTCTTGAAAGTACGCGATGACCTTTTCGAAGCGTTCCTTTTTTGTCATGTTGGCGAAGATAGAAACACGCTTTTGTCATTCATCAGCTAAATTCAAGCAATATTTTGATTAATTCATTCCGGCAATGAGGTACACCGTCCAAAACGCCCCATTTCCCATCAAACAGCTCAATTGGCTGTATGGCCTTGTGGTGGGCGGATTGTCGCTATTGATGACCGTTCTGAGCCGTTTGACGCAGCGCGTGGAATACGTGGGCAGGGAGAATCTCGCGTCAAGTCCGAATCACATCTACGCCTTCTGGCACGAGAACCTGCCCATTCATTTTGCGGTGAATCTGCGGATACGGAACCCTCAGATATGGTTGCAACACCCCATGTTGTTCATGAAACCCGTGCACATGATGGCCAAGTGGATGGGCGTGAAGGAACTTGCCTACAGCAGTAGCGGCAACAAGGGCAAGGAGGCGTTGGAGCGTGTGCTGCACCAACTGCGCAATGGCTACAGCACCATGATCAACCCCGATGGACCGGCCGGGCCGCCCAAGCAACTGAAACCCGGGGTGCTTATCATGGCCCAACAGACAGATGTGCCCATCATTCCCATCACCATGGACGCCAGCCCAAAATGGGTATTGGGAACTTGGGATCGCAAAAAAATGCCGCTTCCGTTTTCCAGAATACGAATAGAATACCACAGACCTATTTATATTGGAGATGGATTTGGCGACAGCGACATCCAAAACTTGGAAACCATACTCTCACTGCCATGAGCCTTGAAAAAACCATCAAAAACTGGATCACACGCATGAATGCCGTTACCAATAAAGTGGTGGATGAATTCGGCAACCTCTCTGAAGAAGAACTGAACCGCAAACCCAATGACGAAACGTGGAGCATTGCCGAAAACCTCCAACACCTCATTCAGGTGAACGAATCGTACTACCCCATCATTGAAAAGATTCGCAAGGGAAATCTGAAGCTCGGATTCCTATCCAGATTCGGATTCATCCGCAATTTCTTTGGTAAGATGATCTTGGGTTCGGTGGAACCCGAACGCAAGCGAAAGATGAAGACCTTTCCCATCTGGCAACCGGGTTCTTCAAGTATTGAACAGGACGTCATAGCCCGTTTCTCTGCTCATCAGGAACATTTTGAGGAATTTTTGCGCTCATGTCAAGACCTGCTTGAAAACGGTCAGGTCATCCATTCGCCAGCCAACGAAAAGATCGTATACACCTTGGAACAGGCATTCGAGATCATTGTCACGCATGAGGAACGACATTTGAACCAAGCCTTAGAGGTTCTGTGGACTTATAAGAATCCGTAATGCTCACCATCATTCTTAATTTCGTGCTGAAGGTATAGTTGTCCGAACCATTGAACAGGTACTCTTGAAACGCATTTGGAATCGAGAAATGGAAGAGGTGCATAACTGGCACTTGGCCCTGGTTGCAATTCTCATCTTTGGCGGTGGCGGAATCTATGTGGTGTCAGAAATGCTTCTTGGTTCCATGGATTTCGGCTATGACCTCTTTGACCTTTTCAAAGATGCGGATGGCAAAGAGAGCATTACCGCTTCTGGCCTCAGGGGACTTTTCCCTTACTTCTGGCTGGCTGTGGCCTGTTTCGGTGTGGCCTTGCGTTTTTCAGTCATCGTTTCATCTTACCTGCTATCTAAAAAACGTTTAGGAAGAGATCCGTTTGCGAAGTATCTGCTTACCTACTTCAGTTCTTTCAGCGTAGGTATCGGTTTCTCGCTGCTCGTACTTCTTCTAATTACGTTATTCCTACAATTGCTTGGCGTTCAATTTTCCACTCCAATGGGGCTGATCTCAGACTGTGTGGCGTGGCTGGAAGACTTTGCCCGAACCAACGTTCCAACGCTTATCCAGGTCAACTCCTACTGGCTTGCTCTCAGCCTTTCGATCATCCTTGGAGGGCTGCCGAACTATGTGATCCATCTCCTGTCGCATAAATTCCGTTTGTTCTGGTTGGTCTTTCACCGACCGCATCACTGTCCGGACTTTTTACACCCAATGGGAGCACCTCCCGCATTCGTTTTCGAGGTTTTCCTGACCATTCCTTCGGTGCTTATATCCATCACCGTTTCGGCACTCATCTTTCCACGGCCATTGGTCATGGAAATGATCCTTTGGAAGACATTCTCCTATTGCTTCGAAATATTCAACCATTCCTTGGTCCATTACAAGTTTGCCTTGACCAACCCGATCATCAGAAACATCAGTCGGGTAATAGGCGATAACGGTGTCTATCACCTCGTTCACCATTCGGCCAAGCCGAACGATCAGACTATCAATCTCGGAGGAGGCCCGTTCCTAATCTGGAACCGTGTTTTCGGAACGTATCGTAGACCTTACGAGCAGGAACCTCCCGTTGGACTGACCAACCAACCGAAGATCATTCTCAATCCGTTCCGCATCATCTTCAGCGGCATGGCGCAGATGCTGTACGAACTAAAGCACAATAAAAACTGGATGGTGCGAATGAAAGTGATCTTCGGTTCCATCTATTACATCCCACCCAGAACAAAGGAGTATCTGATACTCTCCAAGTAATCGTTGGATTCAAAATTCAAATCATCCCAGCCGTGATCTTGGCCGAAAGCAGACAAAGCGGAATGCTGCTGCCGGGATGCACGCTTCCGCCACAGAAATAAAGGTTATCGATCTTGCTTGAGAAGTTCGGATGCCGCAAGAAGGCGGCAAATTTGCCATTACTGCTATTGCCATAAACCGAACCGAAAGCACTTCCCGTTCGCTCTTCAATAATTCGAGGGTCGAGAACAGCTTCTTCTTCTATCAACGGTTCAAGATCTTCATTCAGCTGCCTGCTGAGACGTTCCAACACGCGGGAACGCGTTTGGCTCACCAGTTTATCCCAATCCTGACCAGAATTGTGCGGTACGGTCACCATCGCAAACCAGTTTTCACCATTTTCTGGCGCATCGCTCAAATTCTGTTTGCAACTGATGTAGAGATACACGGTTGGCTCGGCAGCCACGGTCTTTTCTCCGAATATCTGGGCATACTCGGCCCGCTGATCCGCCCCCATGAACATGTTGTGCAGTTTCAATTGTGGGAACTTTTTCCTCATGCCCCAATAGAACACAATGACCGAGCTCGACTTCGGCTGGTTCAGAATGCGTTCGGGACGTTTCTGCTCGGGCATCAGGTTGTGGTACGTTTTGAAGATGTCTGAATTGGCCACTACGCTGTCAAATCGCTTTTCCTCTCCATTCGCCAACAGGCCGGAGCATCGTCCATTATCAACCGTCAAACGTTCAACTTTGGTATTCACATGCACCTTCACTCCCACCCTTTCGGCCAAGCCGATCAATGCATTAATGATGGAGCGCATCCCACCTTTCGGATAATACGCCCCCAACGTTATCTCATAGTGCGAAATGAGATTGAGCGTGGCCGGTGCTGTGAACGGATCGCTGCCATTGTAGCTCGCATACTGATTGAAAATGGCGGCCACCTTCTCATCCTTCAGCAACTTGGCGTTGGCCTTGGCCATGGTGGTAAATGCTTCCACTTTCTGGAAGTTCAGGATTCCTCGCAGCGTTGGCCAATCCAAATAGTTCTTCCATTGATGCAATGAACGTTGCAGAAAAACCTCATCGGTCAACTCCAGTTTTTCCTTCGACCTTCGGAAAAACGTACGCAGATCTTCTGCCCTAACAGTCGTTTTGGAAGTGAATTCTCTAATAAGCTCTTCGGTATCCGCATACGTGTGCAACACGGTTCCATCCTCAAAAAAGTACTGGAAAACCGGGTCGAGGCGTTCGTAATTGAAATGGTCTCGTGGGTTCTCGCCAGCCAGTTCAAACAACTCATCGATATACCGTGGCATGGTGAGCACCGAAGGCCCCATATCGAAGCGATAATCGCCCAATTGTTGCTCCGCGATCTTGCCGCCCAGATAGGAGTTGGCCTCAAACAGTTCAACGTCATGCCCTTTCACCGCCAAGCGGATGGCCACGGCCAGACCGGCAATACCGCCACCGATGATGCCTATGTGCTTGGGCTTAGACATCAGAAAGAGATAAGTAACAAGAGATAGAGAGATAAGGATACCCGTCCGCAATCGACTCCATTCTGAACTTGCCTATTTCGTTGCTTCATTCGCTAATGTGCTAATTTGCTTATCACCTACCTTCGCCACTTGCCAAATGTCTGTAGATAAAGCGAAAATACAGTCAGCACTTTCGGCCTACCTGCACAAAAGGTTCTTGGCCAAAGATGCCAAATTAGAACCCGACACCGCATTTGCGGAATTGGGCATCGACTCCATGACGGTGGTCGAGTTGGTGATGTTCATCGAGGAGGAGTTCGGCATTGTCATTCCTGCCGACCAACTGACGGGCGATAATCTACGTTCGTTGGGATCATTGACCGATTGCGCCATTCAGAATCAGTACTGAGAATGGGATTCCCAACACTTTCCGGTTCCGATTATTTCCATCTGCTTGTCGATAGAAAGATGCTGCGTAATGGCCTGGTCGGAAACATTTCCCGAATTCAGTTGGAACTTGAGGCAAACGCAGATCTATCTTCCATCGCGGAGCAACTTTCTCAGAATGAAACACTCAGGCAGGTCACCGAACTGAAAGTGGTATTTCGATGGCCGCTGCCCGCCAAATGGGTAACGGAAAGGCGAAAGAAGGAACCTGTGCAGGTATCGATCGGTTTGTCTGAAAATGAGTTTGAACAGACCGTATTGAACCGAAAAGTTGACAATGAGAACGGACTCGTCCATATCGATCTATGCGAACTGAAAACTGGAACCAAACACATGGTGGTTTCCATGCATCACGTGCTGTTCGACCATCAGGGAATGGTCAATTTCATCCATGCGTTGGCGGATGAAACGGTCCAGTTACCACTCTTTCCTGAGAAGGAAGAACGCCCGTTCATGCGATTACTGAGCAACTTCCATTACATGACGGTTTACATGCTGAGTAGAAGCAGCGGCAAACTCGGAACTTTGGTAATGCCAAAACTGAAACCACGGTCGCACGCGAAATACCGAATGATCGAATTCTCGGAAGACGAAACGAAGCAGGTTGAAGAAAGAGCTTGGAAAGCGGGTTCGCGCATCGGACAGAGTGCGTTTTACATGGCCGCTGTTTCAAGGGTGGTCAACCAAACGCTACACGACAGAAATGAGCAGCCACCTTACCTGTGGTTCAGCATACCGAACAACCAACGCAGAAAAGGTTCTGTTGGCCACTTGGTCTCCAATCAGCTTTCGTTCCTGTTCTTTCGTTTGAATTCAAATGAACTGAACACCACAGAGGAAGCTGTCAGTTCCATCAATCACCAACTGAAGGCGCAGATAAAAGACCGCATTGCCGAACGTTACACCGATCTGATGCATGCCATGCGCATCATTCCAATGCCCGTTTACGAGGCCATGGTCAATCTGGCGTCCAATGGTAAAATGTCCAGTTTCGGGTTCTCAGACCTCGGCACGGATAAGATCCAACTGAAGGAACTCTTAGGAGCCAAGATTCTGAAGCTGCACCACTACCCGCCTGCTCCAAGTCCACCGGGTTTCAATGTCGTGGTGTCCAAAGCTGATGGGAAACTCAAATTTGTTTGGGCGTATTTCGATGAGGTTTTGAGTTCGGATGAACAAAAGTTGATGAAAAATCGCTTCTGTGAATATCTGCTCAGAGCTTCCTGACCTCTCCAGTTATTATCATTTCCAACACAAATTAGAATCTTACAAAATTTCCACCTCATCCTGTAAAAGAGTTTGACGCGTTTCCTCATTCCTTTATGTGAGAATCAGAAATCATGAAACCTTTACACCTGTTGACCTTGGTTTACTTAGCCACTATAATAGGCTGTAAAAAAGCCGATGACCTTTTGGAGAACGAACCACCTTCGGAGTTGGAACAACCCGACCTGACCCATCTTCCTTTCGGTGGCGTCTCTCCGACCAATATTCTTATTCGGAACCAAGGCAGTCCGCACCCCGATTTTCTTTCATTGTGGCTTTGTGGGCTGCCGTCAAACGGTGCTGGCAATGACGATGCCTCCGATTGGACAAACCCAGACGGCACTTGGGACTACGACCGGAAGCCGCAGGTTCAAGGCAACATGACGTGGGCCAGCGAGTTCAACGTAACGCTTGATGGAAACGGGAACCGCATCATTACCGGAAATGCCCTGCCCGATCATCTAACCGGTGTTTTTCCGATTACTCCAGGAAGCGCAGCTTACCAGTACGATGGCAATCCGAACATCATTTCGGAACACGAAATCAATTATGTGCTTCCTGCCATACCCGAAGTGGCTGCGGAACCGAGTTGCGTCCCGTTCGGACCCTCAGGAATTTCGCTCAGCGGAAGCGCTATCTACCATGGCTCTTCAACCCTCGGAAATGATGCTGCTGCGCACGAAATGTTGGACCGATTCGGTGGACATACCGATGGAACAGAAAGGTATCATTATCACTTTCCCGCTCCAGACCTTCAGGATCATATCCACCCGCATTCTTCAGGGCACTCGCCTTTGATGGGCTACATGTTGGATGGTTTCGGCATCTACGGGCCATACGGAGAGAATGGCGAACTGCTCCACTCAGCCGATCTGGATGAATGCCACGGCCATACACATCCTGTCCTTTGGGATGGTGACACACTTGATCTGTATCACTACCATTGGACCTACGATTTCCCTTACAACCTTGGCTGTTTTAAAGGAACACCACAGTAAGCTGTGTCGATTACTGCTCGTACCCCAACTTCTTGAAAACACCTTCCCAAGCCGAATATATCTCCTCCATTCGGTGAGGATCAAACTCATACTTGTTGGTCTGGTAGCCTTCATAGCTCTTCACCTCCTTCTTGATGTGGGGAGCCGCTGATTCGAAATCCAATCCCAACGTTTGATACGCTGCGCGAAGGGTTTCCATCTCATTGCCAATGAAATCCTCGTACTTGATCTCAACCAAGTTTCCTTGCGGGATCAGCTTCTTCGCTTCGAAATAACGGTTGAACATTTCGCGATAAGCGTAGACGATGAAGTCTTTCACCACGTCATCCGCAACGTATTCCAACGCCACCAACGGCAATGTGATCTCATAAAGCCTTTCGGTTGAAAAATACACGCGGTATGGGTCGCGGAAAATATGAACGAACTTGGCATCGGGAAACACTTCCAAGATCTCCTTCACCCGACCAAGGTCTTCGGGAGCTTTGGTCAAAATCGGCTTGCCACCATGCAGCAAGGTCAATTTCTGCATCGAATACTTCAGCGTAGCAATCCATTCTTTTTTCGCCTGCTCGTCCTCAAACAAAACCGTTTTTCGGAAAACGCTTTTCAGTTGTGATGGGAGCATGTAACCCGCAAGCATAGTGGAAACCGTCATATTGCCCAGCGCATATTCGGGTTCGGTCGGCAGATCGAGTCCCAGCCTTAGATCGTCCATAGGGCGTTTGGTCGGCACCGAACGCCCCAGCATCCACTCCAAATGCCGTTTGGCCGTGAGGTAGATCCACGGCATGAAGCTCTCCTTCACGCTCAGGTATCCGAACTGCGGATCGCGCCCAAGCAGATAATGCAAATAGGTGGTTCCGCTACGCTGATGCCCAAGAATGAACACTGGAGATTTCACCTTCGTTTCACGGATCTTCCGATCGAACCGCAAACGCTCCCACCATCTGACAGGCGCATACAGACAGATCATGAATGTGATGGCGAACAGCTTGGGGTAGAATTTCCAGTTGATGTGCTTACCGTAGCGCCACAGGAACTGAAACCACGTACGAAGGTTGGCCCCCATAATGGTCGGGGCCGAAAAATCGAAGTAGCTTTTAGGTCCGATGATCTTGGTCAAACGAAGTGCTCTCGTGCTGGTTTTCTAACTTGGCGGCAAATATGCAGAATTGACCCTGAAGCCACTCATAGCCCATATTCTGCAAAGCTGCAAAAGCACCTTTTTTCTGTTCACATTTTTCATTTTTTCTATCAACGCATTCGCACAGAAAACCATCATTCTCGGTTCAGTATCTGATGCGGTATCGGAAAAACCGATTCCGTTTGCGAATGTGCTTTTCAAAGGTAGCAGCGTTGGAACTGTGACCGACTCTGCGGGCAACTTTATGCTGGAAACGAGGCGGAATTTCGATTCGCTGCAGGTTTCGGTCATCGGTTATCGAACGCAAGTTCTTCAAGTGGTAAATGGTGTAACAGATGAGATCGATGTGCTGCTCGAACCAACCTCCATTGAATTGGGTGAAGTGAACGTTCGCCCTGGCGAAAACCCTGCTTTCAAGATTCTTCGGAAGGTCATTGCCAACAAACCCGTCAACACTCCCGAACGGCTCGATTATTACGAATACGAGGTCTATCACCGTGTGCAATTCGACCTGAACAACTTCACGGAACGCATCAAAAAGAACCTGTTTCTGCGGCCGTTCGATTACATGTGGGAGAACACCGACACCACTGAAGACGGCATCAATTACCTGCCCATGCTGCTCACCGAAAGCAGCGAAGACCATTACTACCGCAAGGAACCGCGAAGCACGAAAGAAGTGGTGAAAGGACGCAGAACATTCAAGTTCTTCCAAGCACCCAAGATCATGGAATTTGTGCAGGACATGTATGTGGACCCGAACATCTACGAGAATTATGTGGTGATTCTTGACCGCAGTTTCCCAAGCCCTATAAATGACTATTACAGAAGAAATTACAATTTTCTACTTGATTCAGGAATTCACATCATTGATGGTTATCCGTGCCATCACATTTTCTTCAAACCAAAGGGCAAAAGCGATGTGGCCTTTACAGGCGATATGTACATCGATACGAGCAGTTACGCGGTGGTTCAGACCGACCTTGAATTCAGTGTGGAGGCCAACATCAACTTCGTACGGAATTATTGGATCCGGCAGAACTATTCGTTTGTGGATAGCACGCAATGGTTCCTCACCAGCAGTCGCGTGATCGGGGATTTCACGGTGATCGAGAATGCGAAAGATATGACAGGTTTCTTCGGGAAGAAGACCACGGAGATACGCAATATCAAACTCAACGAACCGCGGGAAGAGGCTTATTACTCGACCATTGACCCTGTGGTGATCCAGGACAGTGCTTACACGCGCAATGAGCAATTTTGGAATGAGGCGCGGCAGGACACGTTCACCACCGAACAGCAGAACCTGGTGAAGATGATCGACCGCATGAACCACGACCCGAAGTGGAAGGCACTGGTCGGAGGCGTTAAACTGCTGGCCGATGGCTGGTTCCCCGTGCGGCAGATCGACATCGGAAACGTGTTCACTTTCTACAGTTGGAACCAATATGAAGGTTCGCGTGTGAAGTTCGGTTTCCGCACCAACGAGACGTTTAGCGACCAAGTGAACCTGAGCGGATACTTGGCTTACGGCATCGGTGACCAGCGTTTCAAAGGCGGTGGCGAAGCTGCTTTCATTTTCCCCGGAAAATTGCGCAGGCGTTGGGTTTTCGGCCTCAGTTACCGTAACGACCTTTTCCAACAGGGCCGCAGCCAGAACATGCTGCCGCTCGACCATGTGCTGACCTCATTCGTGCGCATCAGCGGAACGCAGAAGCGCACCATGCGCGAAAACTATTCGGCTTACCTCGAACGGCAATGGTTCACGGGACTTTCCACGCGCATTTCGCTGTTCCGAGACCGCTATTCTCCACTGAAACAGGATTTTCGAATGCGAAGCGGAACAGACACCGTTGCATTGGAAAATTACACCACGGGAGGATTCAAATTCAATCTGCGCTTCGGTTTCGGGGAAGATGAACTGCCAGCCACGTTCGATCAGGTTGACCGCGGTTTCTTCTTCCGAAAATACCCGATGATCTCGTTCGAAACTGCGGTCGGCATCAAGAATTTTCTCGGTTCTGAGTTCAATTACCAGCATTTCAAACTGAAACTCGAATATCAGCTGCGCGCCAACAAGGCAGGTTACCTGAACATTCTTGCCGAAGGCGGCATCATCAACGGGTATCTGCCGTACCAACTGCTGCATGTTCCAAATGGCAACTCGTTGGTTTTCAACGATGACCATGGATTCAATCTTATGAATTACATGGAATTTGTGAGCGACAAGTACGTTTCGCTCCAACTCGAACATCATTTCAACGGGCTGCTGTTCAACCTCATTCCAGGTGTGCGTTTGGCCAAGCTGCGCTCGCTGCTTATCGGTAAACTCTATTTCGGTACGCTGACCAACAACAATCGCAACGGCAAATACCTGTTGGCCGATGGCATGGCCGCCATGCAATATCCGTATGCCGAGGTCGGTTTCGGTATCGAGAACATCCTCAAGATCTCGCGCATCGATTTCACGTGGCGATTGACGCAGCTCAACAATTCCAACACGCTTGGTTTTATCGTAAAGCCGAGTTTTTACTTGCGGTTCTAAGGAATCAACTACGCGGGCTTCAACTTTCTGAACAATTGTTACATGGAGGCAGCTACCGCATGAGAATCCAATAACTTTATCGTATGAGAATCCTATCGCTGATCATCCTTTTTGCAGTTACCCAAATGCTTCCCGCACAGGCTCAGGTGTCGTTTCCCACAAGCAATGCGGTCTGGACCAATACGCAGTACGCCTACGTTTGGAACCCGCCAAATCCAATTCCCGATCTACAGTTGACAGATGTGGACACTTATTGCGTTGATGGTCAGGATACGACCATTCAGTCGAATCAATATACTGCAATTTACCGTTGTCAATACCTCTACAAAGGTGCTTTGCGAGAAGTGAACAGTGCTGTGTATTTTGTACCTGCTGACTCTACTCAGGAATATCTACTGTACGATTTTGGCGCACAAACTGGCCAAACCTTGCAGAACGTTTATATCGGCAATCATTTCGATGAAGAATTTATGCTTCAGGATTTTACTGTTCAACAAACAGCAACGGAGATCATTGGTGGAATAAGTAGGCGTGTGGTGTATGTGGACTCCTATCGATGGATTGAAGGGATAGGCTGCGAAACCGGACTTTTCATGGAACCTTGGTCAAACGTTTCAAACTATGAGAACCGCTTGGAGTGTTTCACTTTGAACAGCCAAATGGTTTTTCCCACCCAAAGTACCGACCCTTGTCCTTACATTTTTGTCGGAGTCAATGATACGGAGAGCAGTTCTGTCTCAATAGAAATATATCCGAACCCTACCAATCAAGAAGTGACCATTTCTCTTGGAAGCGTTCAGTCTAACATTAACGTTTCTATTACAAATATTCTGGGAGAACAAGTAAGGAACATTGTCGCAACAAACACCGATCAAATCCATTTGGAACTAAAGATGATTTCAGGCATTTATCACGCTACAGTAACGCTTGAAAACGGGAAGCGCTCTTCATTCCGAATTGTGAAAAACTAACGTTGAATAAACCCCTCAAAATCATCATTGTAGTAGATGAAGATCTCTTCGCCTTTGGCGATGGCTCTGGTGGATGAGAATGTCTGTGTCAGGTTTTCCTTGTCCTGGTTTAAAACCCTGGCATTGAAGTTCTTATCGTGATTGAAGAAACTACCGACACCACTTAAGCAGAGTGCATAGAATTCCTCATTCCAAGGAAATTCAAGTGTGGCAATGGCCTCTGGCAACTGCTCTTCGTGATGCAATAGCGTTACGTGGCTTACGGTCAGAATTTCACCTGCTTCAATATCGCGCGTACCGAACACACCTTTTCCGTGAATCGGACTTTCCTTGATTTCCACCTTTCCGTTCATGTACCTTTGATCTTCGGGCGGCAAGGATATGAAATCAATTCTGAACAAGGCAGCACATGAGATTCTGAAACTGACGCATTCGTCCGTGGCTTGTTCTGCTGAAGAACGTGAAACCTATTTGAAGCGCGCCTCAGACATTCAGAACGAGCTACGCGAATGGGTCGGAATCGAAGAACGGGAAAAGATCGGCTTGGGACAGAACTGTAACGCTTCGTGGTACTTGAAAGCCACGGGAAACAAGCGTGCCTCCTACCCTTTCGATTGGATCTTTACCACACCTGAATTCATCCTCGATATGCTCGGTGATGATTTTGAAAAACTGCTGGATCGAAGCCTCCTGATTCCTCACGGAATAGATGCGGGTCATCAATACTATCACGAATGGTTGTTCGGTCATCGCAATCCTGCCAATTCAGCGGGTGATCATGAATTCTTTAAAAGATGTGTTGTCCGTTGGAATGAACTGATGCAATCTCAGAAACCTGTGGTTTTCGTTACGGTGGTTCTGAATGAATCTGACAAACGGAAGCGCTGGAAAAAGGGATTCACTAAGCAGTTTCAAATGCCTACCGACCAGAAATTGAGCGATTTTGATGGAGTCATTCAAGCAATTATCGCTATCAATCACAACTGCAAATTCTTGTTCATTGAGCAATACACCGAAGTGCCATTTGAACTTTCAGTAACGGGAAAAAATGAAAACGCATTCTGGCTGAAATTCTGCGCCATCGACAGGAACACGGGCGTTCAGTATTTGAATGCAGTAGATGATGAAGTGATGAAAATGGTTTACAATGGACTGAACTCGAACTGAATTCTTGGGCAAGGTGATGGATTGATCATTGAAGTCGTACTTTCAACGAAACAACTATCCAAATCAAACTCAAATTCCATGAAACTTGCGCTCATCTCTGGTGCCATTCTGGCCAACATTCTCACCAACATCGGTTTTAAATACTCTGCCATCAACGAGGCCATTCCCATGAAAAAGTGGGGTTTCCTGGCCATTGGTCTGGTATTCGGCCTCATCAACTCGGTGCTGTTCACAGAATCGTTGCGGTTCATTTCATTGCAAGTGGCCAGCACCGTTTTCTTCGCGCTGACCATTGTCGGACTCTACGTGGTGTCGATCTATTGGTTCAACGAGCCCGTGTCGATGCTGCGACTGGCGGGTGGTGCTGTCATTATCATCGGAGTGATCATGATCTCAATTCCTTGATATGAATCTGGTGACCATCAAGACCTTCTCTTACGACCACGAGACGCTCATCTACGAACCTGCTTTCCAAGCAGAAGGCATCCAGTACTTTCTGAAGGATCAGAAAACGGTTGCTGTCGATCCTTTGGTCTCCAATGCCATTGGTGGCATTAAACTGCAGGTGAGTATTGAGGACGAGGAACGAGCGCGTGCGTTAGTGGCTGAGATTGAAGCCAAGAATACTGGCAACAATTTGGGAGATGAAATTGTGGTGAACGGCAAGAAATATGAGAAGATATTGTTTGAGTGTCCTAAATGCGAATCGGATGACGTGTATCAAGCCAAACTCTCATTGCTTGGCTGGTTGAACTATCCATTCACCGTTCGCAAGAAATACTGTCGTAATTGCGGAATGGAATGGTGACGAAAATCCTCAATTGAAACCTCTCAGACCAACCCCTTCATTTCCAAAAGTGATGGGGTTGTTGTTCTCGCGGTCGGTGTGCGTTGGACCGTTTTCCAAGTTCAGAACACCTCTTGGACAGACCGTTGAACAGATGCCGCAACCAACGCACGAAGCCCGAACGATATTCTCGCCACGCTGAGCATAGCTTTTCACATCAATACCCATTTCGCAGTAGGTACTGCAATTGCCGCAACTGATGCATTGCCCACCGTTGGTTGTAATTCGGAAACGTGAGAAATACTTCTGCAGCAAGCCGAGATAGGCGGCCATCGGACAACCGAAACGGCACCAGATACGCGTACCGAGCAATGGATAAAATCCTACACCGATCACACCTGCAAATGCTTGTCCGATGAGGAATGCGTAGGCTTTCGTCAATTCGTGAGAAACACTACCGAAAATCCCACCTTCCAAGTACGAATTCACCCAAAGAAGAATGGTGAGAAGCGTGATGAACAACAGCACGGAATGAATCATCCAACGCTCGACCTTCCATGCTTTCAAACTCTTGTCGGAGAGTTGGCGAAACGGATCACCAGCCGTGTTTGCCAAGCCCCCACAACCGCACACCCAACTGCAATACCAGCGTTTGCCGAAGAAGTAGGTGAGAATGGGCGTGACCACAAACGTAAGCAAGGCCGAAACGATCAGCATCCACAGCCCAATGGTTCCCGCGTTCATCATTCCATCCACCGAATTGGGCCACAACAGATCATAATCCAACGGCCAGAAGTAGCTGAAGTAGTATTCGGGCTGGCTCATGGCCTTCAGGAACATCGGTATCAGGAATGCGAAACCGAGTTGAAAAAACATGACCGAACAAGTGCGGATGACCTGATAGTTGGAATGACGGTATTTTATGATGGCGCGAACGCCCATGACCAGCACAGAGATCGTGTACACGAACCCGTAGAGAAACCATTTGTCGGCATAGAAACCGAACAGCCCTTCGCTTACGGGATGGAACATGCTGACCAGTCCTGAGTTGTTCCAGAACGAATCGGAACCCCAATAAAGCAGGATGTAGAATGCGGTGAGGAAAATACCGAATGCCCAACCTGCCACGCCTCTTGCCATCAGGCTGGAATTGAAGATGTGATGGTTATTCCCGCTTTCGGTTTTACCTGAAAATGTACGTACGATGTAAATCAGAAAACCAACAATGGAAGCAAAAACGCCTGTCCAGAAGTAGAAGCTTGGGTCTTGGTTTGCCGGGCCAGTTGCACCAACTACCATGGAAAGCAGACCGAGCGAAGCTACGGCAATGCCTATCTTCTGAATCCAATCCAAACCAGGCGCATGTGGATTGACCAACGATATGCTGAATCCTTCCTTACTCATCTTGAGAACATTTTATTGCCACAGAGACACTGAATACACAGAATTTTCACAGAAAAGGAGTCCTTTCCTTCTGTGTAAATCTGTGTTTCTGTGGCTAAAGTCATGTTTTCAAATAGTTGTTTGCAGTTGCACTTCTTTCTCGAATTTCTTGAAGAACTCAGGGTCGAAATTGGCTTTATCGAGGTTGGAAATCACTTCGGAAATGGTTGCTCCATTGCGAATCCAAGCATCACAGACCTCGTGTCGCAAGCGGATGCCGAAAGCATTGAAACCAAGTACCGCTTTTGAATTCCTATCGAATACAATCCGCAGACAACGTTTGCCATCGTTTCCATCCCATAAAATGGAATCTTCATTCTCCTTCAATTCAGGAAGAACGGTTCCGTAGGTCTGATATTCGATATCGAAGAACTTGGCGGAGTTGAACCAGATTCCAGGATCATAATCGGTCGGCTGACCGCAAATGGTTGCAGCAACCGTTTCGCCCATCATTTTGCCAGCATACCAAACAGCCTCGATCGGCTTCCTGTTCGGTTTTGGATTCCGAAGTTGAGCGCAGTCTCCCAACGCGTAAATATTGGGCACGTTCGTTCTCAATTCGCCATCTACAAGAATTCCTTTGTCAATATCAATTCCAGCATCTTTCATAAATGAAACATTTGGGCTTACACCAACCGTAAGACCAACGAATTGACAAGGAATTTCTTCTCCAGACCTCGTTCTTACAGCCCGAACTTTTCCATTCTCATCACCGAGGATCTCATCCAATTCGGTAGCCAACCGTAGATCGACCTTATGCGAACGAATATGCCGATTGATGAGTTCACTTTCCTCCTTTGGCAGAACCGTATTCCAAAAACTCGTTTCCCGAACAAGCATGGTTACCTCAAAACCGCGCGAACGCAGCATTTCCGCCATTTCAATGCCGATTAATCCACCACCGACAACCACCGCTTTGGAAATTCCCTTGGTCGATTCTTCCATCAGCTCCAGATCCTGCAAACCATACAATCCCTGCACACCTTTCAGTTCCTGGCCCTTCCAACCGAACTTGTTGGGCTTGGAGCCCGTGGCAATGATCAGCTCATCATAGTTCATCGAACTTCCATCATCAAGTTCGATCGAATGGGAATCCGGATTCACTTTTTGAACGTACGCCCGCTTGAGTTCGATGCGATTCTTCTCCCAGAACCAATCCTCGTACGGTTTGGTGTGCTCGTATTTCATGTGGCCCATATAGATGTACATGAGCACGGTGCGCGAGAAGAAATGGTCGCTTTCCGCTGAAATAACGGTGATGCGATGGTCGCTGCGCTTACGGATGTGGCGCGCTGCGGTGATGCCCGCAATGCCGTTCCCGATAATGACGATATGTTTGGTTGTGGCCAATTACAGCAATGGAAATTCACTCACCACAATTCCGTCCTCATCAGCATAGAGGTAACTGCCAGGTTTGAAATCGACCCCTGCGAAACGCACGGGAATATTCTCCTGCCCTTCGTTGCGTTTGATGCTTTTGGTCGGGTTGGTATTGAGCGCCTTTACGCCTACCTCCATTTCGGCTATCTGTCTGGAATCGCGGATGCAGCCGTACACCACCATGCCGCGCCAGTTATTCTCGATGGCCAACGCTGCGAGGTTGTCACCGACAAGCGCACAACGCAATGACCCGCCACCATCGACCACGAGTACTTTTCCCGTTCCATCCTTCTCTAAAACGCTACGCACCAGCGTGTTGTCCTCAAATACCTTCAGCGTATAAATCTCACCTTCAAACATGGTTTCGCCACCCATGTCGAGGAAAATGGGTTCGGCCACTTGGAGCTTATCGATGTGTTTGTCGCAAAGATCTGCGGTTGCGTGCTGCATGTTTACATTTGAATTGGTGAACGGTTGAAAATAGCTAATTTGACCTCCGATGAAGAATGCTTGCAGAATAGTTCTCACAGTTGGCGTGTTGATAGCCACGGTGCAACTTGGTTGGGCGCAGAAGGACAGTACCGCGTTTGACAATAAATTGGGTATCGATATTTCGTATTCGGGGCTTTCGTACCTGGAAAGCGCGGTGGGCGAATTTCATATCACCTATACCATGAAGCACCACGCGGTGGCGCTGGGGCCGCATATCATCTACCAAGGATTGTTTCCAGGACAGAACGATTGGGCGCGTTCGGGATTCTCGTTCGTGTACCAGTATTTTCCCATTCGCAGCAATCGCCTCTTCTCGCCCTATCTGTTCTACGATCTGAACTATGGCTTCATCAAATCGACCCGTGAAGAAAGGATTCCGACACCAGACGGCACGGACACGTACACGGTGAGCCGAAAAGTGGTGAGCAATTCCATCATGCATCATTTCGGCATCGGAACGCGCTGCAACTTTTACAAGGGTCTGTTCGTGCATCTGAACATCGGTGCGGGCCCTGGAAGTTTCGGGCAATCGACCACAGACCGCTCGCTGACGGCAGGTTATTCAGACACGAAGGTGAAGGAGCATCCGTTCTCTCATTACGAAACGGGGCTCATGTTCCGCATTGGCATTACGTATCAGGTTGGTTTGAGCGAACTGAAAAAGCAGAAGAAGTGTTGTGATTAGCAACCCCTCCTGACCTCCCCAAAGGGGAGGGAATTTGAATGTGTTTAATCGCTATAATAGAGATGAGATGAAGTCGTTTGCAGCAGCGATGAGTTCTTTAAAATCGGCTATTCCAATTCTGATTTTGCTGGTCACGTCCTGTTCGCGAGATGAGGAGATTACGCAGAACATGGTCTATGACCAGTATGTGACCATTGACCAAGGTATTTGGGGTTCGGTCATTTATCGTGAAGGAAATTGGATGCCGCCTGTTGGAAAAAATGCCATTTGGTATCCTGTAGAGCGGGATGTGCTTTTCTGCCGTCCGATCAATATACTGATGGAAGAACTGCCGCAAAATCTATCCAAAGAAATTATAGATGAGCATCTGATCTTTGTAACTCGGTCCGACCACAGAGGTTTCTATGAAATGAACCTTCCAACTGGTCTTTATACGGTGCTGGTTAAGGAAGATACCATGTACTATTTCAATTACATGGATGGACAAGGGAATTTGAGTCCCGTAAACGTTGACACAAATGCCACTACGCCACTTCACCTGATCATTGATTATAACGCAGTCTATTAATTCTCTTAGGCTGGCGAGTTTTCCCGCAACTCCTTTTTATACTCCGAGGGCGTTTTGCCTGTAAACTGCTTGAAAAGGCTGTTAAACGTTGATTTGGAATTGAAACCGCAGTCGTTGGCAATGCCGATGATGGTGAGGTGGTCGTAATCGGGATTGGCGAGCCTGCGCACCACGGCCTTCAAACGGAATTCATTCACAAACGAGAAAAAGTTCTTGCCGATATGCACATTCAGCAGTTCGGTAAGCTCATGCTTCGGCAGGTTGATCTGTGCCGAGAGTTCGCCCAATGTCAGTTCTGGATTCAGGTACGGACGTTCCTCATTCATGTGAAGGATGAGGCGTTCGGTGAGCACCTGCGCTTCCTCCTCAGAAAAACGCGGTTTCACCTCTTTCTCATTCAGTTCGGGTTTGATGAGTTCGGGTTCGTCCTTCTCCTCCACCGTATATTCTGAGCGGTAAAGTGTGGGCTGCCGCAACCCGAAATAGCTGATGCAATACGCCACGCTTGTGAGGCCGATGTGCGAAAGCAGCGAAGTATCGACCACTTTCTTGAACATGATGGCGTTGTAGGTTCCCGCAATGATCACCACCAGTCCGCTGAGGCTGAACAGCAGCGCAATGAAGTTGAGCCAGAACAATCGCACCTGTGCATCGCGATAGCTGAACTGCGCTTCGATGGTCTTACGGAAATTGATGAGTTTGACGAACGTGAGAACCGTGTAAGCGATCACGGATGTGAAGAAAACAATGGCGAATGTGACCCGCACCCACAGGTATTCGTCCTGATTGAGGTAGGCCTCATCCGAGAAATCGACCACATCTTGAAAGAACATGAAATACGCCACGGTGATGAAGACGAACGGCACGAAATGCAGCAGATCCCACGGACGGAAACGCTTGCGGTCGGACACGAGGTACGAAGTGTAGAGGTACAGAATGGGGCCGAATGTGAGCGGGATGAGTCCGAGCGAGAACTGCGCATCGAAGAATTCGCTATGCTCTGTGTGCAAGATAAGAATGATGAACTTGAACGCGAACAGCATCAGCCCACCGATCAGCAGTTTATCTGGCAGCGAAACGTACCTGCGCGTGGCCAAGGCAAACGCAGCAAAAATGGACTGCGCCAACCCAATGTACAATATGGCCTCAGACATGTTCATTCCAGTCCGTAGGCTTCGGGGTTGTGCAAGCGTTCCCAGGTTTTGGTCCTTCCCAAAAAGAAGAGAATGCTGTAGTAGCCTTTCAGTTTCAGTTTCCCTTCTTCGAGATAGATCTTGCCGTTGTAATCGTTGCCCGTCTGGTAGTAGTAGATCTGGCCTTTTCGCCAAGCACCTTCTCCATCCCATTCGAACCCGATAAGCATGTCGGCACCGAGAACCGTGCGGGAGCGCAGGTCGGGGTCATCGTTCAACACATCTCGCCTTGGATTTCCAAACACGTCCAACGAATCTTTAAGCCATTCCACGCGACCGAAATACAATCCGTTATCCTCATATATCCGCACAACGGTCTCCTGCTTCTCATCAAGCCAGTAACCGAGAATGTCGTCCTTGTCCTGTGCTGAAACACCCAGAACCGATAACAGCATCAAACCTCCAATGATCAGTGATCTTCTCATGAGTCGCAATGAAACGAAAAACTTGGAAACAAATTCTAATATGAAGTACGGATAAAATTTGTGAAGACCGATTGCACGCATTCGAACAACCGATGTTTGCTGGTTCAGCGATTGAACTCCTTGAAATCCACCGAAGGGTCGTAGTCGTTTTTTGTTCGGATGGAATGCAGTTCGCTTCGTTCGTCTTTCGACCGAATGATCGGAAACAGCAGCTGAACATACCACGGTTCCTTTACCTGATTCCACGCACCGAAACGTGTGGGATATTTCCGCGTGATCTTGGCCGTTCCGAACAGGACATCCCAAATGAAGAGCAGGTTGCCGTAGTTGCCGTTCGGGTTGCTTACGCCATCATCGGCCGTGAGGCCATGATGCGCGAAATGCGTGCTTGGGGTGGATATCACCCTTTCAACGATCCACGCCAATGGATTCAGAAACTTATAGCGGTAAAGGAATCGGTCCCATTTGGTCTCGCTGTGCGCCAACAGAATGATGGTGAGCTTTACCGGCAGGTAGAACAGATAAGCGTAGCCCATGCCCAGATAGACGAGCAATGCCGAAAACCAAATGCCTGGCATGAGCGCGTAGTAAAGAACTGCGTTCCGATATGTGACCATCACGCCCATCTCCTCCACCACATGGTGCGGACGATGCAGCTTCCACATGGTTCTGTTAACATGCGAAAGGCGATGCCAGAGGTATTGCGTGAGGTCATCGAACACCAGAAATGCGAGGATGCACCACCAGAAGGAAACATGTACGAAATGATCTTCCAGTTGAGGAAACGCAGCCCGCATGCCCCAGACAACACACAGAAAAATTGCTGGTTGAATAAGCGTTGGCAACGTTACCAAACTCACCAATTCAATGGTGAAATCATTTCTGGTGCGCCTGTCTTTGATGTACAGGCCACCGAGCGCTTCCAAAATACCAAGCACCAGCATAACCACCGCTGGCACCATTTTGCTAAGCAATTCTTCTTGCATCCGACCTTAAAAGTAACATCTGCATTTACTTACCGCAACGCTATTTTCAGTCGGCCTTTTACCGACATTTGCGTCCCATGAAACGCGCCTATCTGCAGATGCATTTCGCCATCTTCCTGTGGGGATTCACGGGTATATTAGGCCGACTCATCTCCTTATCGGAATTTCCTCTGGTGTGGTGGCGTATTCTCCTCACAGTAATTGCCTTGGGTTTGTTCCTTAAATGGCGTGGTGAACTGGAATCCCCTCCGTGGAAAGAAATGAAGAAGATCGCCTTTGTAGGCGGAACCATTGCCTTGCACTGGGTATCATTTTTCGGGGCCATCAAGTATTCGAATGTTTCGGTGGCACTAAGTGCGCTGGCCAGCACCGCGCTGTTCACATCCATTCTCGAACCATTGATGTACAGGCGAAGACCACAGCTATCAGAGGTGATTCTCGGATTGATCATCATCTTCGGCATCTTTCTCATTTTCCGTTTTCAGAAACTGTATGCCATGGGAATTTCATTGGGGCTCATCAGCGCCATGCTCTGTGCCTATTTCACCATCGAAACCAAGTCTTTATTGAAGAATCACGGCCCGAGGAACCTCCTGTTCTACGAACTTATCGGTGGCTTGGGAACACTTACCATTTTGGCACCTGTTTATATACACTTTTTCCCTGTTTCCGATCTTGTTCCAACACTATCCGATAGCGGTTATCTGCTTATTCTGAGTACGGTCTGCACGGTCTACGCCATGCAGCTTTCGTATCAGGCGCTACAGCATGTCTCTCCTTTTGTAATGAACCTTTCGGTGAATCTGGAACCTGTTTATTCCATCATTCTGGCGGCTTTTATCTTTGAGGAGCACAAGGAACTGAACCTCGGTTTTTATGCAGGCGCAAGTACCATAATTGTGGCCGTGGCGGCCAATGGATTGCTTGAGTGGCGAACCAAGCGAAAGATTCGGAAGCAAACGCTGATCGCACCTTAACGGTAGAGGTCAGAACATTCTTTAACTCACACCTGTTTAACTTGCGACAAAACTGCAACGTTATGCGCGCCATTCTTTTTGCTTTCATCATCTTCCTTTTGCCATTCACTTCCTTTTCTCAGGACATCCAGAAAATATCGAAGCCCGATAGCTACTGGAAGGAAAAGCTCACCGAACAACAATACTTGGTTACTCGAAAGCACGATACCGAACAGGCGTTTACCGGCAAGTATTGGGACAATAAGGCCGATGGCATCTACACCTGCATCTGTTGCGGGTTGGACCTTTTTGATAGCAAGACCAAGTTCAAAAGTGGTACGGGCTGGCCAAGTTTTTACACCTACATCGGCAATCACGTAGAAAAATCAACAGACCTCAGTTTCGGCATGAACCGAGATGAGGTACACTGCGCCCGTTGCAACGCCCACCTTGGCCATGTGTTCGATGATGGCCCCGAACCTACGGGACTGCGCTACTGCATCAATTCAGCTTCGCTGGATTTCCATACCCGATAATTTACACATCTGCACGGTGAGGTGTACTCAAACTTCATCATTTAGGAGTCTGCTCAACAAACTGTGTCAGACACTTCTGAGAGCTCTTGCCACGCCCCTCCCCAATGAGAAATTCTATATGAATGTTGATTTTTCATGTTGACAGAAACAAAACTCTGTTATTTTTGGATTACAAATAAGACAACAGGGTCGTGTTTCAGCCCGTGGAGTATCAATTTAGACCATGTTGTACGTTCAACCTCAAAACCATGGAACGTGGAGCCAAACTGCGTCAGCTAAGACGCCTGAAAGACCTTACCCAGCAAAACATTGCAGACGAAATCGGTATCAGTCAGCGCCATGTTGCCCGTATAGAGAGCGGAAAGGCACAACCGCGTATCGATATACTGGAACTATGGTGCGCCATGCTGGACATCACCATCAGAAAACTGGAAAAACTGTGCAAGGAGGAGAAGAAACGGAAAGGGCCGCAGTAAGGCGACCCATGCACAATCTACAACATGTATGTGCGTTCAACTATCAACGTATAACAAGAGTATCATGAACGGCTACACCTTCAATTCCAATCCTCCAGCATTTAGCCCAGCTTGGGAAGCCTTTGCTCTACGTGCAGGACTTTGCCTTCTCGACAATGTCTGTTGCGTTGGATACTCGACCAACATCATCATGTTCGAACATGCTTCTGAACAATTGACCCCGGCCAACAAGATGAGGCTATTGTTGAAACAACTCCAACAGCCAGAAGATATCAAGACCCTGCAAGGCGCCATGGCCATCATGCAGTCTATCCGTAAAAAAAAACACCGCAACAAGCATGACATCCTGACCCTTAAACGTGGTGAGAAGATAACGCAGGACATCTTTGAGCATTACAGGGAACATATCGTTACCGATCTTAGAACCTCAGCGTTGCCTCAGCTATGGCCATTCTATCTGAAAGACAACAAATGTCTCTACCTCTGGAATGTGGATACGGAACGTGGCGAACCGACCGGACGCGGAAAGTTCAGCGGCCTCCTCTCGTTTGAACAGGATGAGGAAGAAGAAGACCCCCCATCCATTGTTCTGTTTTACGAACAGCTTGGGCTTGATGTGCTCGACAGGTTCGAATGTACGCCTCTGGTTACACTGCCCAACATGAACCTGTATGAGTATGAGAAGCTGAACAATCTGCGCCAGCGGCTTGAGCCGCTCCGCAAAGAACTCGAAACCACGCTTCCGCTGATGGAACAGCAGGATGGCGAAAAACGGTACACTACGGGGCAATGGAACATTGAAAGCATCAAAGAACTTGCCCCGCGCTTGCAAAAGACCATGGATGAACTGCCTGAGATACAATGGGCCGCTGATCTGCAGCAGTCCATCCGGGCCGAACTGCTTGTTGGAAACATGGAGATAACCGAACTATGGCAACTGCTTTTCGACCATGGTATCATTCCTAAGGACACATGGGCTGTTTTGCAAAAAAAGAAACAGAGCGGCATCCTATGCCCTACCATCCCTTTCATTACTGTAAGGTCTGACTGGAGCACCGCAGCCACAGACAACCTTACCGAAGAGGATTCTCTCTCTCACAAACGAAAGACCTTAGACCTGGACTGATATGAGCCAACGCACCGACAACAAGTGGCGCCACTACCGCGCCAAGCTTACCAAGGCCGAACTGCAGATAGAACTGCTGGACCTGGAGGAATTTCTGCGTTTTGCAGAGGACCATGTGGTTACCAGCATCTATTGTTTTGAGCAGCATGGAACCATTACCGCCTTCGGCATAAGCCATAAAGGTGGGCTGCTTACGGTGGATGCACAGGGCTACCACCAACTGACCGACTACCGCACCGCCAGAGAAAAGGGTTTTGGCGATGCGGCCACGTACTATGATGCCACCGAAAAGGGGTTTGAAACATGGGAGGCCTACCAGCTTTCGGTAGGTTCTGAACTCAGCGACCCGGAGACCTACAAGGCCTTGGTGGATGAGCATTACGAGGACGGCTACCCCGATTATGTGAAGATGGTGGAGGAAGGCCGCCTGAAGGTGGAACTGCCCGCCATGGCCAATCCGTACGACCTCTACCGCTACGGAAAGGATGCGGGCTTTACCAATTGGTTTGAGCTGCAGGTGGCGCTGGAGAAGGGTTTTACGCTGGCGGCCGACTACCGCACGGCCACCGAACAGGGCTATACCACTGCTGCCGACTTTGAGGCCGGAAGACAGGGAGGGTTCATCAACGCCAAAGAATGGCAGGAGGCCAAGGAGGCGGAATGCTTCTCGCGCTCGGAGTTCCGCAGTAAACTGAACCTGGACCTGATGGACGCCCCCGACCTGAAGCATGACGCGCGGGTGCTGCTGCAACTGCTCTCGCGCCTGCCCGAAAAGAAGGAGGTGACCGTGGATCAGATACAAAGGCGGCTGGAAAAGGACATTGAACTGTATCAGGATCCTGCCTCCAAGATGCTGCGCAACTGGTTTACCCTGCAACTGCGCGACCGAAAGGCGCTGCTACAGTTCCTGCGCACCAATGCCGACATTAAGAAGTTCGGCACTTACCACCACGACAGGGAGGTGTTTGCCACCCGCGCGGTGCAGGAACGCCAAGTGGTGCTGGATGGCAGCAATGTGGCGCACAACTCGCATGGCAACCACAGAAGCGTGCCCAAGGTGGAGAACCTGCAACGTATGATGGACGACCTCAAGAGGCGCGGGTTCAAGGACATCATGGTGATCGTGGATGCCTCACTCCGCCACCGGATAGACGACCCCGTGGCGTTGGATGCCTTTGCCGACAGCGTGGATTACTTTGAAGTGCCCAGCGGCACCAGTGCCGATGTGTTTGTGATCGCACACGTAAAACGCAACAATTGCCTGATGGTGAGCAACGACCTCTTTTGGGAATGGAAGGCCATGGACCCTTGGATAGAGGACAACATCGATTTTTACCGCCTCAGTTTCCGCATTACCGATAAGAAGGTGATACTGCCGGAGTTTGATGGATGAGGTGTGATCTGGCCTGCAAAAGACCTGCGAGGTTTGGGACATGGGTCACTAAGTAATGTCCTTCGGCCATGAGCTCCCTGCGGTCGGTTCGAGTAATCGAAGCGTGTATCGAGAAGTGAACCTTAAGGGTAGTTAATTATCAGCTTTTTCTCGTTTTGATTTCCTTTTTGTTTTACGCCATTGTCTACGTGTTCCATAGTTCAACATCTTTCGTGAGCAAGTAACAAACGGTCCTGCTGACTGATAACACACAAAGGGTAACACATCCTCAAATTTTGTCCAGTATGACTTTGCCTCGACAACTCTACATAGTTTCTTTATAAGCGAGTCTACCAATAGCGCTTCAACCAAAGAGCCTTGTGTTTCGGGTTCCCAATACGATTTAAATGAATAGGAGGATGAATCAGCATCTTCAATATAATACGTCACCCCGTCATAACCTTGTAGCCAATTTGGAATTGAACGTTCATCAGGAACTTTCCTAATATCAGAGGATTTTATCAAGTTCTTGGCCAAGCTTGTTTGAACCTCTGGAAGTGTGTCAATGGTAAATCTAACTGGTCCAATGGTACTCTGTTTCTCAAAGGAGTATTCTATCGCCCAACTAATTATTCGTCCACTTAGGTGTCCTGGATATTCATTGATTTCAATTACCTGCTTGTCCGTCCAAATCCGAAAGGCCAAATGTGAAGATGTGCTTTGCAAAGGTTCCAGTCCTAGTATCGATACAAATTTCATCTGCATGTCGTACCAAGGAATGGTATCCCCATTTTGTTTGATGGGTATATGCAACTCTCTTTCCTGTCCAAAAACTGATATTGCAATTAACAAAAGCAGCTTTGCTAAAAGGTATTTCATGATTACACCCTAACGTTTCCCGCTAAAGATAATACGTTAGGTAACAGCCGCCCTGCAATAGACGTGCGAGGTTTGGGACATGGGTCACTTGGAGTGCGCGGGTATAGCTGCCCACGGTCCTCGATACGTCCGCTTGTGGCGGACACTCGGACTGACCCACGCACGGACAGCACAGAACATGTAGAGACGCGATGCATCGCGTCTCCATGCACTATCGCACACATTAGGTTTAGTGGGGGTTGGGGGTTGTTTTTAATTTCTTTTATCCACGATTGATATTCCTCCAAATTCCGTTTTCGCCCCGTCAGTAGTTGTCGGAGGAGGATGAGCAATTTCCCATTTGTCATATTTTTTCAAGTCCCAAATTGCAGTCATTCTATGTCGTAGCTGTTTTTGGGCCTTTCTCCCACGTCCGTTTTTGCTTACCCTTTCTTCAATTGCTTCCGTAAAGCAACCGAAATACTCGCCAGCTAATTCTCCGTCCACATAATCTAAAACCTTCACAACTGTGGAGTCGACAGAATGATAAATCGTGTCTATGTCACTCCGCAATTCCTGTCCGAATACTGGAGAAACTAACACCGTTAAGAAGATGGTAAGATGTCGTTTCATTTAATAACCCTCAACGTTTCCCGCTAAAGATAAGACGTTAGGAAACAGCCGCCCTGCAAAAGACCTGTGAGGTTTTGGAAACCTCGCAGGTCTCGCTACCTGAGTTGTATAGGGCAATATCCTGAAGCGGATGGAGATCTTAAACCAGTGAAACAGATTCTATCCATGCCAGTCATTGCCACAGTAACGGCATTGCTTTGCTTTTGGCGTCCTTGCAAGTCGTCCACATTTTGGACAATGATTCAGGAATACCTCATCTTCATGTTCTGACAGGATGCGGGAGGCCGTATGGATCTCGAACCGTTCATACCCACCATCAAGCAAAGCCAGAATTTCGGGGTCGTTTGACAACCAGAACATCTTTTGATAGACCCGTTGCCTTGCCTCACTTGCTTCATCGCCTATTTTGACCGTACTGAAATGATGGCGTTGAGCCCTCTTCTCTTTTTCGATCATGAGCGAACGATAGTGTTCAACTATATAATGAGCCGTTTCTTGATCCATGTGACGTTAAAGATAGCGTCTTGGGTAACAGCCGCCCTGCAATAGACGTGCGAGGTTTTGGTACTCTAAGTGGCCTGAGCACTTCGACAGGCTCAGCAGCCACGAAGTGGAAGGGTGTATCGAGAAGTGCGCGGGTAGTTGCTTTCATCCCTGAGGCCACCTGCCAGCCCTTGGGTATGTCGAGCGTGGCGGTTGCTGCGCGGTCAACCCAGTCGGGTACAAACATGAAGCAGTTTACAGGATTGACCTACAGTTGGCTGTGGTCTACAAAGGTGTTACCTGCATTGAGTTCGTTGGCGAAGTAGTTGTAGGCGACCTTCACCTTTTGGTGACCATCGCAATCGACCTCCCAAAGGTCTTTGGTGAGTTTACGGAAGGTTAGAGGTTCATTATTGATGGTGAAAGCGGCAAAGCGCTGCACGTTCTTGGCAAAGTTGCCCAACTCATACCGGCCCGGACGCCAAGCTGGCAATTGCAACTGCAATTTGGACTGCGAAATGCCTGTAATCATCAATTCAAAATCCACGAAATGCCGATGCGGCTCGCGGTAAACAACACGATACTCTATCTTCCCTTCCATGGGGGCGAAATTAGTAAGGTTAAGATTTCCATAACGTTTAGGAAAGGAGTAGTTATCAAAAAGAAAACCGCTATTTGGAAGCAAGTTGATCAGTTGTTCAGCAAATCAGTTGATCAGAGGCTGGAGAATGGGGCGATGAGCAAGGCGGCAACCAATGGAAGGAAGGTGGCAGTTGATGAGAACGAGGCGGGAATAAATCTTAACGTGGTGGGCATAAATCTTAACGCGATGGGAATCAGTATCACCGTGGCGGAGATCAGTAACAGGGAAATGGGAAGCTTTGTCGGTCTGGCGGCAAGGATTGCGAGGAAGCGGGCAGCCTCTTAAAGCATAGTGGAAATAATTGTCAGTATGGTGGAAAGGGTTCTGAGCAAAGCGGGAATTATTCTTAGGAAGGCGGGAATGGTTTGGAGGATGGTGGAAATTGCCATTTGGAAGCACGAAGGTCTAAACAGAGAAATTCGAGGATGCTTAGGCAGGCGTAATCAAAGGGTGCCAGCAGAGATTTGTGGAATGATTCTTATCGTCCTTTTTACCGAGAAAGGACCAGCTTCTGGAAATGAGATCAGTTACAAACTGATCGTATTTAATTCAGCACAAGGGATCCTGCGGAACTCTTGCGCCAGCTATGGGCAAGCAGTATGGATGGATATTTTCTAATTACCATGCAATGATTATCTCCTGAAATTGTTTACCAAGGCAAATACGTACATTTAACGTTGTTTAAATAATACCGTTGAAAAACATTGCAACACTTTTACTTTCGTTATTGGCCGGTGTAAGCGCTTGGGCTCAGTTTGCAGAGCCTGTTCAGATATCGCCTGTATCAAAAGGACTTAGTAGTACTGAAAGCGGAGATATGGATGGTGATGGTGATCTGGACGTGGTCGTTTCGTCATTTAAGGATGGTAAAGTGGTCTGGTATGAAAATGATGGTGCAGGATTTTTCATTGACCATCATACCATTTTGGATACCGATGAGGCATACAGGCTAATAACAGTCTATGATTTCGACTACAACGGTTATGCAGATATCGTTACTGCGGCAAATTCCAATGGAGACCCGGAAACCCGTCTTTGGCTAAATCTCGGCCAAGGAAATGGCCCGCCCATAGTGCTTAATATGCCTGCGGGTTACACGTCTATCAATAGCATATTTTCTTTCGACATGAATCTTGATGGATATGCGGATATCGTACTTTCTGCCGGTGCCGGAATGGGCTGTTGGATGAAAAACAATGGATCGGGACAGTTTACGGAAACGGTTGAGATCGTCATTCCTAATGGTGGAGACATTGATAACTTATTCGACTTCAATGGAGATTCACTGATAGATGTTTTTGTTAAACAATCAACGGAAGAAGAAACCTGTCTTGTGAATGATAGTGCTGGCTATGTCTTTCATTCCTTATCCCTTCCCTATAATATCGAAACCGTTTATGGCTCTGGCGATATGGACAATGATGGTGACCTTGACCTAGTTGCACGTGGATTTCAAGCGGGAACGAGTGAACCAATTCTTTGGCTTGAAAACGATGGTGCCGATCAATTTACGAGCCACACACTTATTGCCAGTTCAGCCAACAATGGTCAAGGAGTCAAGGTGATTGATCTGGATGGCCAACCTGGCCCTGAAGTGGTCGTTCCGAGGGGTGGATTACGTCTTTATCATGGTGCGAATACGAATTACACCATGCTAACCGAACTTGTTGCACCGCTGAAAAACTTACAGTTTGAAGATTTCAATGGTGATGGGATAGTTGATATTTTGTTCGACCATGGGCTGGTCGTCTTGTTTGGTGACAGCACATATCAAGATTGGACGGAAGGCTCACATATGAATACACCTGGTGGGTGCCGTCAAATGGTGCTCACTGATGTGAATAAAGATGGTTACAAAGATATATTAGCCGTTTCATCAACAGGTTTCCAGTACCAAGTTGAGTACCTCAAATACACGGGTAACGACCAGTATGCGAATTCCTCTTACGCAATTGATTTGAGTTCTGGTTCCGTTATGGATGTATATAGCCGTGATCTGGATAACAATGGCACTGCTGATGTAGGCTATGTCGGATGGGATGGAAAAATCACAACATCTGAGAATGATGGCTCAGGTAACTTTAGTATCCCGGAGGTACATCTTGAATTCCCAACGCAGCAATTTTAGGCCTCAGCATTCGAAGATTTTGACAATGACGGTGATCAGGATGTCATTGTGGTACCAAGTGGGAACAATGGAAATCAAATAATGATGGCCCGCAATCAGAATGGTGTTCTAACCTTAGAACCCATCGTTTCAAGCGAATTTGGTCTAACTCCTGGCCGAATGGAAACATTTGATCTTGAAAACGATGGCGATATGGATGCCGCCTTGGTGGCGGATGAAGATGTGGGTGGAATTGCTGTTTTCATCAATGATGGACAGGGTCAATTCGATGTGATCTTCATAAACGACACAACAGATTGGTATAGCACTCGTATCTGTGCGGCAGATTTCGATAATGATGGAGACAACGACCTATTATTGAACCACAGTTTCAATAACCCTATCATATCTATCCATGAGTTCGATGGAGTGAATTTCAATCGTCATATTGTATACTCCGACCAGTGGTATTCAAACATTTGGCTGCCAGATGGCACTACAGCCATGGACATTGATAATGATGGGCTTACTGACATTCTTTGTATGACACCTGGAATAGGAAATAGCTGTAGCTCTTGTGGTCTTTTCTGGTATAAAAATCTTGGGGGCTGGCAGTTTTCCGACCCTTACCACATTCAATTCGGGGATGCTGAATTGGGACGGCCTTACGACCTAATTCCAGTAGACAGAGACTTTGATGGAGACGAAGATCTTATTATCTCCGATCAAGGAAATGGACCAATGAATGCAGGCATCTATTACTTTGAAAACCTTTTTTGGGGAAGTTATCGCGTTCAAGGCCATGTGTTTTATGATATTGATACCAGCGGTAATATGACTAACAACGACATCCCATTTCCTTTTATCGATGTTCAGATAGATCCTACTCAATCGGCATTTTTCACCAATGCAAATGGAGAGTACAATGCTCTCACTGGTATTGGTGCATATTCAGTTACTCCAGAGCTTGACACATCACTTTGGCTATTGACCACACCAAACTCCTACACGGTAATTCTGGATTCAGTTAGTCCAATGTATTCAGGTGCTGATTTTGGAGTCATTCCGAACGGAATTCAACCTAATGCTAATCTTACAACTATTGACCCAACTGGGCCATGTTTATCCATGGGAACATTATGGTTTTCCCTTCAAAACACGGGAAACACATTCTTATCTGGGGTGTTTGAAGTGGTATTGGATACCATTTTAACTTTTGAGTACTCAGACCCTATGCCTGACTCTATTGTTGGCAATAAACTATATTACCATGTGGACAGCCTGTCTTTTTATGACCAACTCAGTCAGGTTGTAGGCATACAGATGCCTGACCCATTCTGGTTAGGTGAGATCATGGAAACTGAGGTCAACTACTTCGACCAATCAGGACTTCAACTTCAACAGCTGGGCACCACACCTTTAGCTTGTGCTTTCGACCCTAACGATAAGACTGAACATACCGGAATTGAATCCGAAGGATATATTTCCGATGGACAATGGTTAGAATATACTGTGAGGTTTCAGAATACAGGAAATGCACCCGCTACTGATGTTATCATTCGCAACCAACTGGACAGGAACTTGGACTGGAGCACCCTTACACCTGTTGCATGGTCGCATGACGTTGAAATAAGCGTTGAACCCGATGGTGATGCGGTCTTCAAATTCCTTGGAATCATGCTGGTCGATAGTGGTACCTCGTTTATAGAAAGCCAAGGATTCATCCAATACAGGATTAAGGCTGACAGCAATCTCTTTCCTGGAACTTTAATTCACAATACTGCAAACATTTTCTTTGATGCAAATCCTCCAATCTCGACAAACACAACTCTGAATACAGTTCAAGAATGCTACCAACCAACAGGTCAATTTATCACGTGTCAGCAAACGATATTAATATCTCCGTTCATGAACCCTATTAACCAACAGTGGTTCCGGAATGATACTTTACTTACTGGAGAAACGGGTATATACCTTGAACCAATATTAAATGGTGTCTACCATGTTGAAGCGATTTACCCGGTAAACTGTAAAATCAATTCCGAACCTTACCTCTTGCAAGGACTTGCGATAGATGAGGTCTCGACAATAGAGGCCGTCATCTATCCAAACCCATCAAGGGATAAGGTGTTTTTCCGGTTAGATCGCTTGCCAGCAGAAAGTAGCGAACTACTGATCACAGATGTTTCAGGACGACTTATCCTTAGAAAACGGATAAGCTCGATGCAGTTTGATGTTAGTGTAAGTGAATTGGGAGCAGGATATTTCTTAGCATACATCAATACGGCCAAGCGTAGATACTTACTTGGGAAACTGGTAACTGTTCGGTAGAACCGTTTACTCAAGAAAGCGAAAAGGACACACGTGATAAACACGCACCAAAAGCAACACTTCTCGATACCATTTTTTCTCCTTGGTGAGCATCACTTGAATTGACACAGGTGTGATTACATGAAGATGTATGGTTTCTGGGTTTTGGTTTTGGTTATCGTTGATACCTTCGCAACCAGATAAAAACGAACAAGATGAGTTACGATCTGATAGTAGTGGGCAGCGGCCCTGGTGGTTATGTGGCAGCCATCCGCGCTTCGCAATTGGGTATGAAAGTAGGCGTGGTGGAACGCGCGGAGTTGGGCGGTATCTGCCTGAACTGGGGTTGCATCCCCACAAAGGCATTGCTGAAGAGTGCGAATGTTTTCGAATACATCCAACACGCGGCCGATTACGGTGTTTCTGTTGGCAACAGCAAGGCGGATATCAAGGAAATGGTGAAGCGCAGCCGTGGCGTGGCCAATGGCATGAGCAAGGGCATTCAGTTCCTCTTCAAGAAGAACAAGATCGAGCATATTCAGGGTTTCGGTAAGATTAAGAACAATACCACGGTTGAGGTGACGGATGCGGATGGAAAGAAATCGGACGTTTCGGCCAAGAACATAATTCTGGCGTTGGGTGCGCGTAGTCGCGAATTGCCGAACCTGAAGCAGGATGGTAAGAAGATCATCGGCTATCGTGAAGCCATGACGTTGGACAAGCAACCGAAGAAGATGGTTGTGGTCGGTTCTGGTGCCATTGGTGTGGAGTTCGCGTATTTCTACAACGCCATTGGTACGGAAGTGACGGTTGTGGAGTATATGCCAAACATCGTTCCGGTGGAGGATGAGGAAGTGAGCAAGCAACTTGGTCGCTCCTTCAAGAAAGCGGGAATGAAGATCATGACCGACAGTTCTGTGGAGAAGGTTGATACTTCTGGCAGCGGCTGCAAAGTGACCGTCAAAACCAAGAAAGGTGAAGAGGTGATTGAGTGCGATGTGGTGCTTTCGGCCGTTGGTATTCAGGCCAATCTGGAAGACTGCGGATTGGAAGATGTGGGCGTTATAATAGATGGCGGTCGCATTAAAGTAGATGAGTACTACGCCACCAACATCCCGAACGTATTTGCCATTGGAGATTGTATTCCTGGCCCAGCGTTGGCGCACGTGGCAAGTGCCGAGGGAATTATTTGCGTAGAGAAAATTGCTGGGGAAAACCCAGAGCCATTGGATTACAAGAACATTCCAGGTTGTACGTACTGTTCACCCGAAGTGGCGTCTGTCGGTTACACCGAAGCGGCTGCCAAGGAAGCTGGTTATGACATCAAAGTGGGTAAGTTCCCGTTCTCTGCTTCAGGTAAAGCAAGTGCTGCTGGCGCGAAAGATGGTTTCGTGAAACTGATCTTCGATGCGAAGTACGGTGAGTTGCTTGGCGGACACATGATCGGTGCTAACGTGACAGAGATGATCGCAGAGATCGTGGCTATCCGCAAACTGGAGACTACTGGTCACGAGATCATCAAAACGGTTCACCCCCACCCGACCATGAGTGAGGCGGTGATGGAAGCTGCGGCTGCGGCCTATGATGAAGTGATACATCTTTGAGTTGATCAGAGAATTAGTGGATTAGTTAATTAGATCTGAAAGGCCGTCTCAATGACGGCTTTTCTGTTAATTAGGGACGATGAAACCACTTGTTAAGGACAAATCCATCTTATCGCTGGTTGAACATTTGGAGTCCAAGTTTGGCAAGGACTCTTTCAACATCACTGATTACTGGGAGGGAGATCTCTGCGCCATTGGCTTCTCAGACCTGAAGAATCAATTCCTGATTTATGTATCGACTTGGAAAAGAAATAAATACGAATACTTCGTTAACCTGGAAGACATCTCCAAAGGAGAAGATACTCATATCGTTATTCAAAGTTTTGAGTGTGTTGATCTGAAAAAATTGGAAAGCCTCTTTACTTCACACATTCTAAGAGATTAAGAAACATGTGCGGCATTACAGGATTTTATTCCATGAACGGACCTGCCACGGCAAGCCCTTACGCTGAGAAACTGGATGCCGCTATTGAAACCATGGCGCTGCGCGGCCCAGATGGTTCTGGAAAGTATATTGAGGCGAGTGCAGCGCTGGGTCACGCCCGTTTGGCAATCATTGACACATCCGCTTCAGCCAACCAGCCGTTCACGGATAATTCTGGTCGATACACCATTGTATTCAACGGAGAGATCTATAACTACCGTGAAATCCAAGGAGAATTAACGGATTTCAATCCAAGAACAACTTCGGATACGGAAATTCTGCTTCAAGGCTACATTGAATGGGGAGAGAAAGTGCTTAAGCGGTTGAACGGATTTTTCGCTTTCGCGATTCATGACAAAGAAACAGACGAGTTGTTTTTGGCACGTGACAGAATGGGAATCAAACCACTACTGGTTTACCAAGATGAGAATGCGATTGTATTCGGAAGTGAGATGAAATCGTTGATGGCATTCGGTATTCCGAGAGAGATCGATGTAGTTTCTCAAGCACTGTATCATCAGTTCAATTACACGCCCTATCCTGAAACGATTTTCAAGAATGTGGTGGAGTTGGAATCGGGGAGTTGGATGCGAATCAGTGGGTTGGAAAGAGACCCTTCGGCTTCGCTCAGGGTGGCAAACGGGGTCTTCTGGAGTATTCCGAAACCGACAGCACCGAAAACGAGACTGACTTACGAACAGGCGCAGCAGAAACTCCGTGATTTGATGGAGAAATCCGTGCAGCGCAGGATGATCGCGGATGTGCCATTGGGTTCGTTCTTGAGCGGTGGAATTGACAGTTCCATCATTGCCACATTGGCGGCAAGGCAAACTGATAAACTGAACACATTCTCCATCGGTTATGCTGATGAGCCGCTATTTGATGAAACGCATTATGCGGAAGCGGTAGCCAAGAAGATCGGCTCGAATCATACAGTTTTCAAGCTGACCAATGATGATCTATATGCCGACCTGCATCATGTGCTGAACTACATCGACAGGCCATTTGCTGACAGCTCTGCCCTACCCGTTCACATTCTGTGCAAGCATACGCGGAAACATGTAACGGTTGCACTTTCGGGCGATGGTGCCGATGAACTTTTCAGCGGCTACAACAAGCATGCAGCTGAATTCCGTGCCCGAAATCTTGGTTTGAAAGAGCAAATCGCAGCTGCATTGAAACCACTTTGGTTTTTGTTGCCCGCTTCGCGAAACTCAAGTTTTGGGAATACGGTTCGACAGCTGCAGAAATTCAGCGAAGGTGTTTCGCTCGGCCCGAAGGACAGGTTTTGGAATTGGGCCAGCTTTTGGCCAGAAAATGAAGTTGACAAGTTGATAAGAGATGGAGTTGACAAGTTCCCCCTTTCAAAGGGGGTGGCGAGGAATGAGCCGGGGGATTTAGCTGAACGAAAAAAGCGACTGACGGCTGAACTTGGCACGACCAATGATCTGGATGAAGTGCTTTATACCGACCTTCATCAGGTTCTACGTAACGACATGCTGACCAAAGTGGATCTGATGAGCATGGCCAACAGCTTGGAGGTTCGTGTTCCGTTCTTGGACCATGAATTGGTGGAATTTGCCTGTTCACTTCCAGAGGAATACAAGATCACGGCCAACATCCGAAAGCGGATCTTGCAGGAAACTTTCCGGGCGGATCTGCCGGAAATGCTTTTCAGAAGACCAAAACACGGTTTTGAGGTTCCATTGCTGAACTGGTTCAAAGGTGAATTGGATTCGCTTATCAAGGATGACCTATTGAGCAGGAAACTGATCGAGGAACAGGAAATTTTCAGCTGGAATGCCGTTCAGTCACTGATCAACAAATTGCACTCCAACGATCCGGGCGATTCGGCCACCCATATTTGGAACCTCATCGTGTTCCAAACGTGGTGGAAAAGGTATATTCGCCATTGACCAATGCCAAGGATACTTCGTATAGCCAACCGCTTCAACTTGGGCGGGCCTACTTTCAATGTGGCTTACTTGACCAAGTATTTGCCTGATAATTACGAAACGTTGCTGATCGGTGGCGATAAGGAAGAGAACGAGGCCAGTTCAAGTCACATCCTTCAAGACCTGGGCATCAGACCGGTCATTATTCCGGAACTGAAACGGGAGATCAGTCTTGGTGTGGATATGGCCGCCTACCGCGCCATAGAGAAGATCATTGACGACTTCAAACCAGATATTGTTCATACACACGCCTCCAAACCCGGAGCTATCGGGCGGTTGGCCGCACACAACAGAAAAGTTCCTGTGATCGTGCACACATTCCACGGGCATTATTTCCACTCCTACTTCGGGCGGTTGAAGACCAATATGTTCAAACAGATCGAGCGGTCGCTGGCCAAGCGAACATCCAAGATCATTGCCATCAGCGATATTCAAAAGCATGAACTTTCCGTTGAACACAAGATCGCGCCACCAGATAAGTTTGAGGTGATCCCGTTGGGTTTCGATCTTGACCGGTTCAGAACCAATACGAATGAGAAACGCAAAGAATTCCGAACGGAATTCAACGTGAAAGATGATGAAGTTGCCATCGGCATCATCGGCCGTTTGGTAGATGTGAAAGATCATCGGTATTTCCTTCGTTTAGTGCGGCACGTTTTGGATGAAACGACCAAGAAGGTGCGATTCTTCATCGTTGGAGATGGTGAGATGAGAACTGAACTGGAAGACTTCTGCCGAGAGTTGGAAATTCCATTCAATGCTTTTCCTAAGTACGAACCAAAAGAAGCTCCATTGACCTTCTGTTCTTGGCGAACGGATATTGACCGCATCAATGCCGGATTGGATATTGTGGTGCTCACAAGCAAGAATGAAGGTACTCCAGTGAGTCTGATCGAAGCGCAGGCAAGCGGAACACCAGTAGTATCAACCAACGTTGGCGGTGTAGAAAATGTAGTTGAACACGGAATTACCGGGCTGTTGGCAGAGCCGACTGATGAACTGAAAATGGCCGAGAATCTGATGAAATTGATTGAATCTGATGAACTCAGAAATGATATGGCAGTTAACGGATGGAGTCATGTAGGTGAGCGATTCCACTATTCCCGTTTAACCTCGGACATGGACCGTCTTTATCAACACTTGCTTGATCAAAACCAAGGATTCCGCAGCACGATATAATCTTAACTTTGCAGAAATTGAGTTGCGCATGCGATTAAAGATACTCGGTCTCGTACTTCTTCTTTCCCTTAGTTCCTGCGAGAAGTATCTCTACCCCAACCGTATGTTCCGAATCGGTTCTGGTCATGAATATGCAAGCTTTGGCGACATCGTAGAAAAAGAATATCGTCTGGCACCTGATGACATTTTGAACATTCGACTTTTCACGAACGAAGGTTCTGGGATGCTGAATATTGCTTCAGGAAGTACAGCAACCGTTGGTGCAAGTGCTGACCTGATTATCAGAATTGAATCCGATGGATTTAGTAAACTCCCGCTTTTTGGTAGAGTTTATCTGCAAGGTCTGACTGTTCGTCAGGCTGAAATGCTTCTGGAGGATCGATTTGCCCAATTCTATGAAGGTCCTTTTGTTCTAATCGAGGTTACCAACAAACGTGTTTTCATTTTTGCTGGAGACAACACGAGAGTAGTTACCTTGAAAAATGACAATACTACGTTATTCGAGGTTTTAGCTTCGGCCGGTGGACTTCCTATTACTGCTAAGTCAAAGAACATAAAAATAATTCGAGGCGACCTCAGGGCACCTTCTGTCTATTTGGTCGACCTGTCCACTATTGAAGGTATGACAAATGCAAATTTGGTCATGCAGGGAAATGATATCATCTATGTTGAAGTTAGAAGTCGTGTGGTTAACAGAACCCTTGCAGAGTTGGCACCTTACATTGCAATTCTAACCACCTTAAGCAGTACAATTGCTATTGTAATCCGCCTTGGTGCTCTTGGTAAATAGGAATGGAGAAACCATTGCAGAAAAATATCAGCTTTATTAATGACGAAATAGACATTGGTCTGTTGCTTGGAATCACTCGTCAAAATGTGCTGACCATTATAATACTCTTCACATTTTCTGCTTTCGTAGCATTTCTCTACCTGCGGTTCACCCCCCCAGTTTATCAATCAATTGCAACGGTCCAGCTCGGCTATGACACGCGAACCAATGCATTACTCCAAACAACCAATATATACAGTCAAACGATTCATCAGGAAATTGAATTTCTCCGCTCTCCTATTTCTATTAAAGAATCCCTTTCTAAATTACCGCTGGATGTAAGTTACATGATCAAAGGGGAAGTGCTTAGTTCTGAACTCTATAAGACCTCTCCCTATTCGATCTGGTATCAGGTAAAGGATCCCGGTATTTACAATCAACCCATTAATCTGAGTTTTACTGACAATTTTCGCGTGTATCTGGAATATAACGTGGGAGATGAGCTGGTAGCCTTCGAAGGTTCTTTGCTTGACACTCTGAAGACGGAAGATATTGCGATCAAAATTGAAATCAATAATTACGAACGGATTCTACAAAATCAGAATGAGGATAAGAACCTCTTTTATTTCATTATAAATAACGAAGAAAACAACCTTAACCGCTATTTAGCAAAACTGGAGGTTGAAATCCTCAATGAAGCTGCCAAAACAATCAATATCAAAATCAAGGATCACAATAACATCAAGGCCAAGGATATAGTCAATCAAATTGCTAACGATTTCATCGACAACGACAAAAAGAACAAGCAAAAATCTGCAGACGGAATATTGGAATTCATTGATGAACAGCTTGCCAAGATATACGACCGTCTTTATGATTCGGAAAATAGCATTCAGAGATTCCGAAAAGAACATGATATAGGTATCAAGAAAGAATCGGAAACAATTGGGCTTCCAAATGCGCAGAATCGAATGGAGAGTTTAGAAGACGAACTTGTGGATCTGTCGGTCGAACAAACCATTCTAGAGGAAGTCGAATCGGAAATGTCTCATAATGAGGGTCTTGATGTTTACAAGTTGGTCTCTCTTCTGGCCGGTTCCGAACTTGAAGGTGTTATTGCCAATTCACTGAAGAATCTTCAGTCGCTGCTATTGCAGCGTGAACAAATGCTTTATGTGGTCAAACCGACCAGCGATCAGGTAAAAGCACTCAACTATCAGATTGATATTCAGAAAAAACTGATTGTTGAAAGCGTTGGCTCTGTCAGACAGAGCATTGACAATAAAATCTCCGAAATCAACAATCAGATTGATATTTACAGAAAACAGATTTCAAAGAAGGAAAGTGACTATGATGAAATAGAATATTCAAGACTGATGCGCATTTACCGCGTCAATGAGAGTTTTTACAACACGTTGGTTGACAGAAAAGCTGAGTATTCCATTGCGAAGGCTGGATATGTTTCTACAAACAGAATTCTGGAGGAGGGAAAAATGGAAACCAGTCCAGTTTTCCCAGACCGTAAGTCGGTCATTACTCTGAGTTTTGTTGGAGCCTTGCTCCTAAGCCTCGGTATCATAATATTCAAATACCTCATCTTCAATCAGATAACATCAGTACGGGATATACTTAAACATATTGATGTTGCCGTACTCGGTGTAGTTCCCAGATACAAGAAAGATATTCCGAACTCACAGCTTTTGGTCGACAAAAACCCGAAGTCGATGATCTCAGAAGCATTCAGGGCCATTCGAACAAACCTTAAGTACATTTCATCCGAGGACAACCAATCCAAACTCATCTCCATCACGTCAACCATCTCTGGAGAAGGAAAGACGTTCGTGGCCATCAATTTGGGCGGAATCATCGCCTATGCGGGAAAGAAGGTGGTGATTCTTGACCTTGACATGAGAAAACCCAAGATCCATCTGGGTTTCAATGTGGAGAATGACAAAGGCATGAGTACGCTTCTCATTGGTCAGGATGAAGTGAAGGACTGCATCAAATCGAGCACGTTGGAGAACCTCGACTTCATCACGGCAGGCCCTATTCCTCCAAACCCTTCCGAGTTGATCATCAATGACAGGATGGACCTGGTGATCGCGGAGTTGAAGAAAACATATGATATCATCATCATCGACAACCCTCCTTGCGGTATTGTTACGGACGGTATTCTGAATATGCAGAAGGCGGATTATCCGATATACATCGCCCGGGCCAATTATTCGAAAAAACCATTCATCGACAACATCTATCGGCTGAAATCAGAGAATAAGATCAGTAATCTGTCAATTATCCTCAATGGCCAGGAAACTCAGAAGTCGGGCTACGGTTATGGATATGGCTACGGTTATGGATATGGCTACGGATACGGTTATGGATACGGTTACGGCTATGGCTATGGCTATGGCTATGGCTACTACGAAGAGGATGAGAATGAAGGAAAAGGCAATCTTATAAGCCGCCTTTTCAAAGGAAAATACGATTAAGAAAGAATGAAGCTGATCAAAACTGCGTTTGAAGATCTGTTTGTCATAGAATCAAAAGTTTTCGGTGACCACCGAGGATATTTTTATGAAGGATATAACCGAAACGTCTTGGAAGCGTTGGGACTGACAATTGACATAGCTCAGACCAATATATCCAAGTCGCAGGCCGGGGTTGTTCGAGGGCTACATTTTCAGAACCCACCATTTGCCCAAGGAAAGTTGATACGCGTACTTAAAGGTGCTGTTTTGGATGTGGTGGTTGACATTCGGAAGAACTCAAAGACCTACGGGAAGCATTATTCCATCGAACTTTCTGAAGAAAACGCGAAAGCCCTTTGGGTCCCTCCTGGTTTTGCGCATGGATTCAAAACCTTGGCAGACGAAACCCTTTTCTATTACGACTGTACGGAAGTTTACAACAAGGACTCGGAAGGAAGCATCCGTTGGAATGACCCTGAACTGAACATCGATTGGGGTATTGAAGACCCGATACTGTCGGAAAAGGACGAAGCTGCCCCCCTCTTCAAGGATTTCACCAGTCAGTTTTAAATCATATCTTCGAACTAAAGTCAGCCAGATAGTATGTTGAAGTTGGATGAGCAGCAGATCATTGTGGTATATGCTGCGTTCACGGTTTGTGCTGTTCTGTTCTCATTCCTGATCAATGGGCTTTTTCTGAAATTCTCCCGAACGCTCGGGGTCAAAAATCAGGATGAGACCATGGTTCGTTGGAGTTCCACCTCCAAGCCGGCATTCGGTGGCATTTCGTTTTACATCCTATTTCTGTTCTCCATTGCCTGTTATTCCATTCTGTTTGAAGCAGTAACCTACATCAACGATATTGTTCGATTTTTGGGCATCATGGCCGCTTGTTCGCTCGGCTTCGTGGTCGGGTTGGCAGATGACGCCTACAACACCAAACCCTTCCTCAAATTCTTCGCGCAGTTCAGTAGCGCCATTATTCTCATCGCCACAGGCACAAGCATCAACATCTCGGGAATTACTGCAATTGATTATTCTCTGACCATTCTTTGGGTTGTGGGACTGATGAATTCCATCAATATGCTTGACAATATGGATGGAATTACCACCACCGTATCCATCTCCGTGATCTTGGCCGTGCTGTACATGTTGGTCTCCAAAGGAGAAGCGATGAGCATTTATTTTATAACGCTATTGGGTGTTCTTGCAGGACTTCTCGGCTTTCTGTACTACAACTGGAACCCGTCCAAAATGTACATGGGCGATACGGGAAGTCAGTTCCTTGGAGTTTTCCTTGCTGCCATCGGGATTCTTTATCTGTGGAACGGACACGCAGCGCCCGATTTTCGAATTCAAACAAAACAGTTCATTGTAGCGTTATTGGTTTTTATAGTACCGATAATCGATACGACAACCGTGACGATCAACAGACTCTTGAAAGGACAATCGCCATTTGTGGGTGGAAAAGATCACACCACGCATCACCTATCCTATTTGGGATTGAGTGACCGTCAGGTGGCTTTGACCTTCTTCGGCCTTTCCTTCCTATCGGTCATCTTTCTGGTCATTATCGACCGCGTCATCAAACACTGGGAATACTTGCATTTTGGTCTGTTCCTTGCATATTTTCTCATCCTTTTTGGGTTCCTTTATGGTATAACCCGTGTGAATAAACACAAGGAGAAATGAAGTCAAGTAAAGAAACAACCCAGCGTATTCTGACAACGGCTGCTTTGGTGCTGGCGGTGATTCTTGGCCCTCAATTGTTCATTTTTTCAAGTGATGATGTGAAAACCGAGGACAAGACCTTCCAGGAAAAGTTCAATGAGGATTATCGCATCTACAGCCTGAACATTCCAGAAGACCTTGCCTTTTGCGCAGAAAAAGTTCCCGTGTTCGATCAAGATGTAAGAGAACGTCTGGACCGAGAACTCTTGGTGAACACTTACTGGCAGTCGAACAGCATGCTGTACCACAAGCGGGCAAGCAAGTGGTTTTCCGTTATTGAACCCATTTTGAAAGAGAACGGAGTTCCTGAAGATTTCAAATATTTGGCGTTGGTTGAAAGCGGATTGACCAACGTGGTCTCTCCTGCGGGAGCAGCAGGATATTGGCAATTGCTCAAAAACACAGGACAGGAGTACGGCTTGGAAGTGAACTCGGAAGTTGATGAACGATATGATGTTCGAAAATCAACGGAAGCCGCTTGCAAGTACCTCAAAGAAGCACATGAGAAATATGGAAGTTGGACCTTGGCCGCTGCCAGCTACAACATGGGTATGAACGGAGTTGAGAAGCAGTTGAAGCGACAGAATGCCAAGAACTATTATGACCTGCTGCTGAATGATGAAACCAGCAGATACGTGTTCCGCATACTTGCGGCAAAGGAAATTATCGAACATCCGACCAAATATGGCTTTCACTATCGATTGAAAGACCTGTATCTACCGCAGGAAACATACACGGTGAGTTTAGATACAGCCGTAAAAGACTTCACCGAATTTGCCGCCAAGCACAAGGTCAATTACAAGATCCTTAAGATCTTCAACCCGTGGCTGCGCCAAAGTTATCTCACCAACAAATCGCGCAAGCGGTATGAAATTCTGCTGCCGAAAGAAGGCTACTATGACATCAGTTCGATGGAACCTGATTCTTTCATCGATAGCATCCAAGCAGATACAGACACGCTTCAATCATCTGAGGGCGATGAGTGAGAACTTGGAATCCCAAGACAATTTTCTGGAAGTAAACGGTGCACGGGTTCATAACCTAAAGAACATTGACGTGCGCATTCCGCGCGACCGACTCGTGGTGATCACTGGTCTGAGCGGCAGTGGCAAATCATCCTTGGCGTTTGACACGATCTACGCAGAAGGTCAGAGACGCTACATTGAAACGTTCGCTTCGTACGCACGTCAGTTTCTCGGTACGCTGGAAAGACCCGATGTTGACAATATCACAGGGCTGAGTCCTGTCATCTCCATCGAACAGAAATCCACTAATCGAAGTCCACGCTCTACCGTGGGAACGGTAACCGAGATCTATGACCTGGTGCGTTTGCTTTTCGCACGCGCTGGCATCGCCTATAGCTACAATACGGGCGAACGGATGGTGAAGTATTCGGATGAGGAGATCATCCGCATCATCAAAACCGAACTTGATGGGAAGAAAGTGCAATTGCTCGCGCCTGTCATCAAAGGAAGAAAAGGCCATTACCGCGAACTTTTTGTGCAGATAAAACGGCAAGGGTTTCAGAAGGTGCGAGTGGATGGTGAAGTTCTTGACCTCGATTCGGACATCAAACTTGACCGATATAAAGTCCACGATATTGAAATTGTGGTGGACCGCATGCAGATCGATTCCAAAAGCACCAAGCGACTTTCCGACTCGGTGCAAATGGCCATGAAGCACGGCAAAGGCTCCATGATGACCTTGGAACATGATTCTGAGAATGTGCGCTTTTTCAGTCGCTCGTTGATGTGCCCGACTTCGGGAATCGCGTACGATGAACCAGCCCCAAACCTTTTCTCGTTCAATTCGCCTTATGGCGCATGCAAGAAATGTAACGGACTTGGAACCGTGGCCGAGATCTCAGCCGATAAGATCATTCCCAACCCAAAACTTTCCATTGCCAGGGGCGGCATTGCCCCTATCGGAGAATTCAAGAACAACTGGATCTTCCGCCAACTGGAGGCAATCGGTGAGAAATACGAGTTCACGTTGAAAGACCCGATCGCTGACATCTCGGAAGATGCGATGAACGTGATCCTTTATGGCAGCAGCGAAGTTTTCAAAGTGAAGGATGAACGGTCGAGCGGCAGCAGTTATTCCCTTTCTTTCGAAGGCATCATCAATTTCATCAGCCGCCAAAGCGAGGAAGGCGATAGCAAAGCCTTACAGAAATGGGCTTCGAGTTTCACACACTTGAAAACCTGCCCAACCTGCGAAGGTGCTCGACTGAAAAAAGAAGCGCTCCACTTCAAACTGAACGGAAAGAACATTGCTGAAATCTCTGCTTTGGACCTTCAGGAACTACAGAACTGGTTTGAGGCACTTCCTGCCACGTTTGATGACAAACAGGAGCTTATTGCCACAGAGATCATCAAAGAAATTCAAACCCGTGTTCAATTCCTGTTGGATGTCGGGTTGGACTATTTGTCGTTGGACCGACCTGCGCGTTCTCTTTCAGGTGGTGAGGCGCAACGGATTCGACTTGCCACACAGATCGGTTCGCAACTTGTTGGCGTGCTGTACATTTTGGACGAGCCGAGCATTGGACTTCATCAACGTGACAATCAGCGTTTGATCGATTCATTGAAGAAGCTTCGCGATTCGGGCAACTCAGTGATCGTGGTGGAACACGATAAAGATATGATGGAAGCGGCCGACCAAGTGATAGACATCGGGCCAAAGGCTGGAGTTTATGGTGGCGAAATTGTGGCCCAGGGTTCGGCCAAAGAACTGCTTGCGAAAGACTCGCTCACGGCTTCCTTTTTGAACGGTGGTCATCTCATCCCGATAAAAAAGACTTTCCGAAAAGGAAACGGAAAGAAGTTGGTGATAAAAGGTGCGAGTGGAAACAACCTTCAAAATGTGAATGCGGAATTTCCGCTTGGCAAATTCATCTGCGTAACGGGAGTTTCGGGAAGTGGCAAATCCACGCTGATCAACGAGACCCTCTACCCTATTCTGAACCGAGAGATCTTCCGCGCGCAACAGGTGCCAATGCCTTACGACAAGGTGAGCGGAATTGAACACATCGATAAGGTAATTGCCATCGATCAGAGTCCGATCGGCCGCACACCGCGCTCCAATCCTGCGACTTACACGGGCGTTTTCTCAGATATTCGCAATCTGTTCACGATGGTTCCTGAAGCGCAGATCCGTGGCTACAAACCTGGTCGCTTCTCCTTTAATGTAAAAGGTGGGCGTTGCGAAGAATGTCAAGGTGCTGGATTGAAGACCATCGAAATGAACTTCTTGCCCGATGTGCATATTCAATGCCCGACCTGCAACGGAAACCGCTACAACCGCGAAACGCTGGAGATACGCTATAAAGGCAAATCCATTTCGGATGTGCTCAACATGAACATTGACGAGGCGGTACAGTTCTTCGAAAACATACCTTCCATTCTTAAAAAGATAAAAACGCTGCATGATGTGGGTTTGGGTTACATCAAACTCGGCCAGAGTTCCACAACGCTTTCTGGTGGAGAGGCGCAGCGCATCAAACTGGCAGCCGAACTCAGCAAACGAGATACTGGAAAGACGTTCTACATTCTTGATGAACCGACCACAGGATTGCATTTCGAAGACATCCGCATTCTGCTGGAAGTATTGAATCATCTTGCTGATAAAGGCAATACAGTTCTGGTGATCGAGCACAATTTGGACATCGTTCGTAGTGCTGATCACTTGATAGACCTTGGTCCGGAAGGCGGAAAACGTGGTGGTTTGATCATGGAAACCGGAACACCGATCGAACTGGCGAAATCTGAAAAGACCTTTACTGGCAAGTTCCTTCGGAAAGAACTGGAAAGCCTTGGGGCGATGTAGGTGAACGCGCTTTGAACCTTCGCTGCACACTTATCGTACATTGCAACCGTTAATTGTATGTGATGACAGAGGACGATAAACGGATCGAACGTGCGCTGGAGCAACTCGACTGGACGGAGATCAAGAGCAAGGATTCTTGGCAGATCTTCAAGATCATGGCCGAGTTTGTGGAAGGATTTGAAACGCTGGCGCGCATCGGCCCATGTGTTTCCATATTCGGTTCGGCACGAACAGAACCGCACGACCCGAATTACAAATTGGCCGAAGACATCGCTTACAAATTATCGCTGCACGGATTCGGAATCATTACGGGTGGCGGCCCAGGCATCATGGAAGCTGCGAATAAAGGCGCGCGATTGGCCAATGGCCGTTCTGTTGGTTTGAACATCGACCTCCCTTTCGAGCAACACTCCAACCCTTACATCGATCAGGACAAACTCATCAATTTCGATTACTTCTTTGTTCGCAAACTGATGTTCACGAAGTACGCTCAGGGCTTTATTGTGCTACCTGGTGGTTTCGGAACAATGGATGAGCTCTTTGAAGCACTCACGCTCATTCAAACGGGCAAGGTCGCCAAGTTCCCCATCGTGCTTGTCGGTTCCGAATTCTGGGGAGGATTGATCGACTGGATAAAGAATGTGATGCGAGATCGCGCTGGCAACATCAGCGAAAACGACCTCGACCTCGTTAAACTGGTGGAAACTGCGGAGGATGCCGCAAACGCCATCAAGGAGTTCTACAGCAAGTACAGCATCAAGCCCAATTTCTGAGGCATTTCAAACATTTTCAAGTTCAGATCGAGTGCATGTTACGCTATCGTGAATTAGTAGAATTATTCTATTTTTACGCGCAGCTAACCAGCCCCAACAAGCGCAAAACCAATTGGATGAAGCTTAAACTTATACTTTCACTTCTTATTCTATCCATTTCGTTCGGCACTTACGCCCAAGATGAACCTGCAGATCAGAAGGTTCAAAAAGAGAAGAAAGAAAAGGAACCCAAAGAGGAAAAGGAAAAAAAGGAGAAGAAGCCACGCCCTCCTTTTTACGATAGCAAATTGCCTTACATCTATGTAGGTGGAGGTAACATGTCGCTCTTCGGAGATGATATTGCAAGCGGCATTAACCTATACAATACCACCAACTGGAAATGGGGATTCAACGCAGGTGTTGAGCACCGAACGTTCAGTGCGGTCGGTTTTGCCTTGAATTTTCTGTATGGTTGGGTCGGTGAGACGGAGCGGAGCACCATTGCTTCAACTGCCGACAACATGAACTTGGGAAACAGAAACGTTCAGACCGAGCTGATGAATGTTGACTTTAAAGTGAACGTTTATTTGGACAATAACTTGATCATCAATCGCGCTTCCCGTTGGTCTCCCTATTTGTTCGGTGGCGTTGGTTACATCTTCAAGATGACGCAGAAGACCGACCTGAAAGATGCGAATGGCCAGACCTATTATTATTGGTCACAAGGTGGCAGAGTTATGGACCGGCCATTTGTTCAAGGACAGGAAGGAAACGCGCAGGCGCTAACAGTTGACCATAAGTATGAGACCACGATGAAGCAATCGTTCGATGGAAGCAAGCTTCAGAAAAGTGCGGTCGCATTCCCGTTCGGTCTCGGTTTCCGATACAAGTTCGGGCGGATGTTCCATGCTGACTTCAGCGCTACTTACTATTGGACGTTAAGCGACCACTTGGACGGATACAAGAGCGGCAAGCAAACCGACCATTTTCTATACACATCTGTTGGTTTTGCGTATCACATCGGTGCCAAAAAGCAACAACCAGATTCATCTCAATGGGATACATTCGATTTCCTCTCAATGGACAATGCGGATGATGATGGTGATGGTGTGAGAAACATCGAAGACCTCTGTTCCAACACGCCAGCCGGAGCTGCTGTTGACGCTTCAGGCTGCCCGCTTGATTCTGACAATGACGGTGTTCCAGATTACCGCGATGCAGAAACTTCTGCCGATTCGGCCTTGGTTGACGCAAACGGTGTAACCATTGACCCTGACTTCATTGTGCTGCCTGATACCAATGCGGTTGCCCACGACATCATCTACGAAGCTTATCCAAATCTCGATCTTCCAAAGGTTGGCAACTATTACACGTTTGAGCAACCAAAAGAAGAAGAAGGGACAAAAGATCTGGGTGCTTTCGCTGTCGTTGACAGAAATGGTGACGGGTTCATCTCTGCTGATGAGATCACGTGGGCCATTGATGCATTCTTTGAAGGTGAACTTGATTTCTCTGCTGCCAAGCTTCATGACCTAATCGACTTCTTCTTCGATCAATAGAAAGGACCATGTGTAAGCAACTTCTTGCATTCGTTTTTCTTTCCGTATTCATCGTATTCGGAAGTTCTGCACAGGATTCAACCTCGGTAGCCTCCAAGGAAGAAGCCAAGGCAGAACGTGATGCCATTCGCGCTGACAGAAAGGCGTGGAACATGGAGCATACCATCTTCAAGCCCGTTATCGGTGTCGGTGCTGGGTTCTTCAACTATTTTGGTGAAGTGAACAATAATTCCCGCATCAATCCTGTGATCAACAACTACGGTTTTCAGGCAAGCGTGTTCAAAAACTTCAGTCCTTCCTTCGGGCTCGAATTTGATGTTGCTTACGGACGTATGAGTGCACGTGAAGGTTCTGTAGAACGCAACCTGAATTTTGCTACCGACATCGTTAATTTTAACTTGAAGGCCACCTACAATTTCGCTGGTATTCTGCGTGCTGGAAGATTCTTGAACCCGTTCATCTCGGTGGGTGTCGGTGCCATCAATTTTAATACAAAAGGAGACCTGAAGGACGGTAACGGAGTTGCTTACAACTACTGGAATGACGGTACGGTGAGAAGTTTGCCTCAACCTGCTGACGGTTCGAGCGAACCCAATGCGCAGGTTTTAAGGCCAGACTATGTTTATGAGACGGATCTGCGAAAAGCAAACCTGGATAGCCTTGGGAATTACAAGCAGTTTGCAGTTACAATCCCAGCGACATTCGGATTTCACTTCCGAGTTTCGCCACGTTCTGCCATCCGAGTGTCTTCAACGTTCTCTTACGCATTCACCGATCTGATCGACAACGTTTCTTCTGCCGGAACCGGTTCGCGCAAGGGAAATGCCGCAAACGACATGTTCCTATTCTCCTCCATATCCTATCATTTCGATTTCTTCTCTCCGAAGAAGATCAAGAAAACTCCTTATGACGACATGGAGTTTGAAAGTATGGAGGGTGATGATGATAAAGATGGTGTTTCAAACTTGAAGGACCGTTGTCCGAACACGCCTGAAGGTGCCGGAGCCGTTGATGAAGCAGGATGTCCGTTGGATTCGGACGGGGATGGCATTCCAGACTACCGAGATGCTGAATCTTCTACATCTGCGGATGCAATTGTGGATGAAAATGGTGTAACCATCGACCCTGAATTCATCGTTCTACCGGACACGAATGCTCTTGACCGTGGCATCATCTACGAGGTTTATCCAGAGATGAGAGAGATCTATGGCGGTAAAGGCCAATCGAAAACCGATGTGGAGATGCGAAGAGCAAGACTTGTTGCTGAAACTCCTTATGGAATTATCGATACGAACGAGGACGGTAATATTTCGGTTGGAGAAGTTTACGAAGCGATCGATAGTTTCTTTGAAGGAGATCTGGATGTGTCTGCCCAGTACATTGCCGACCTGATAGACTACTTTTTCGAGCAATAGCAAAAAATAATACCTTAGTCACCCTAACATAGATTAAAAACGAACAGCATGATCATGAGATCAACCCTATTGACAGCAGTTGTGGCAGTTATGTTTTCCGGAAGTCTGATGGCGCAGGTTACTGTTTCCACAACGCTTCCTGCAACCGTTCCGCCAGGAGGTAGTTTTACGATGGAACTGGACGTGGCCAAAGGAGACGTCTCTGGTTTTGCCAAGTTGCAACAACAGCTTCCTCCCGGATTTACTGCGGAAGAAGGAGAATCTGCCAATGCCACATTCTCGTTCAAAGATCAAAAAGTGAAATTTCTGTGGATGGCACTCCCGAACGGTGATTTCAAACTGTCTTACAAGGTGAATGTGGACGCATCGCTTTCGGGCAATCAGATCATTGACGGAACGTTTGCCTACATCAAAGACAATGAAACTGAGAAGTTCATCATTCCAAAGGACATCATTACGGTCTCTGCAAATAACGCTGCTGCAGCCCAAGATGCTGCCATGCAGCAGATCTTAGCAGATCAGCAAGCCAAAGAAGCAGCTGCGGAGGCCGCCCGTGAAGAGGCCGCTCAAGAAGCTGAGGCTGTGCCGGATGTGACCGAAGTGGCTGAGACCACCGAGGAGGTTGCTGAAGAAGTGGCCGAGGAAGTTGCTGACAATAGTGCTGCTGAGGCAGAGGCCGAGAAAGCACGCAAAGCGGAAGAAAAGCGTCAAGCCGATGAGGCTGAAAAAGCCAGAAAAGCAGAGGAAAAGCGCCAAGCAGATGAGGCCAAACGCGCCAAAGAAGCTGAAGCCGCTGCTGCCGAGCCTGCTCCAGTAAAGGAAGCAGCTCCTGACTACAATGACGCCATGATGGCATCGAAGCCTGGTCTTGTTTTCCGAGTTCAAGTAGCTGCCGGACCGAACAAAGTCGATCCCTCGTTCTTCCAGAGCAAGTATGGCATCAATGAGCCGATCGTCATTGAAGAACATGAAGGTCTGTTCAAATATGTTGTAGGTGAGTTCGGTTCTTACCGTCCGGCCAAAACATTCAGCAATGAACTGCGTGACAACAACGGTGTTGAAGGCCCATTCGTTACTGCTTACAACGATGGAACCCGTATCCACGTGAAAGAAGCGTTGGATATTGCCGGACAGTAATTGCTGCCCATGTTGATGAAACAGATAACCCGGGTTTGCGCTCGGGTTATTTTTTATATTCAACCTGCTGAACTGAAGCATGAGGTTTAGATCAATAGCAGTTGTGTTTCTATGCGGTCTGATGACCTTTAACCTTCAGGCTCAGAACAGCTCGGACACGCTATTACCGAAAGACAACCGACTTGTACCTCTTCCAACCGTGAGCCTGAACTTCGGCATCAACCACATGATGTCGGATGTAACGCTGTCGAAGCCTGGTCCCTCCCCTTTCATGCAGTTCGGATATCAGCTTACCGTTACGCAACGCGTGTTCAAGTTCCTGAACGTCTCGTTGGATCTTTACACCGGTTCTGTCTATGGGGAACAGATGGTGAACCAGACGAACCTGAACTTCCGAACCTCCCTGTTCAGCCAACGGCTTTCGTTCGAATACAATTTCTACCCTTTATTAAAACCAGATGCAGGCGGACGCCAGCTCATCAGACCTTATGTCGGCTTCGGTGTAGGCATGGTTTCCTTCCGTTCAAAGGGCGACCTGAAAGATGCCCATGGCGTTGCTTATCAGTACTGGTCTGATGGAACGATAAACGCGGAAGTTGAAGGCACCATCGCCCCATCTGAAGCAACCCGTTTGGAACGTGACTTCGTTTACGAGACCGATCTACGCGATGCAAACCTTGATGGTTTGGGAAAATACCCACAACTCGCTTTTACAATGCCTTTTAATGCAGGGGTCCGATTTCAGGTTTCGAAGAACGTGGGGTTGAACGCAGCCTTCTCCTATTGCATGAATTTCTCGGACATGCTTGACAACGTTTCTACAGCAGGCATCGGTGACAGAAAGGGTTCCAAAGGCAATGACAATCATCTTTACGGTTCCATCGGGCTTTCGTTTTTCTTAGGGAATGTGCGACCTACGGTGAAACCGAAAAAGGTTCCGAAGGCGGTGTTGGCTTCCGAATCGAAGGACAAAAAGAAAAAAGAGACGAAGGAACCGTTGGCGGAGAATACTTCGGATGTGAGCGGTCCGAAGCAAAAAGAGAACGAACCTTCCTCTTCCTCCAACGTGTCTGATGCGAATGCCACTGGCGAAACCGCGAAGAATGCATCGATGGAAAGTGCGCAAACGGATGTTCCATCAGAAGGCGACCCATCATCAACAATAAAGACTGAAAGTCAGCCTATTGCTACAGAACCTGGGGCAGAATCTGCCGAGCCTCCAATTGCAGAAGAAATTCCCGTTGAAGCAGCTAACGCGAACGATGCTTCTCAGGAAAAGGCACATGTTGACCTCTCCTCCATCGACCTGAGTGGCGCGCAACCAAAGGAAACCTCCACGTTCCATTGGGCTGACAGGGATGGAAGCGGACTCATATCGCCAGATGAGGTGCTTTACTTCATCGACCTGTTGTTTGAAGGAGAAGGAGAGCGGAGTGTTGAGGACATTCAGAACCTCATTGACTATTATTTTGACCAAGAATGATCTTTGGTTACTTTTAGCTCAGTTCGTACCAGCGCCAATCCATGACCAAAGCTTTACGGGTTTTCATCTTGGTAACCTTCTCTGCGTTAGGCTGCGTTGCACAAAGCAACGACCGCTATTATCTTGACAATCGTGGCCGCGATGCATTGCTTGCACCCCGTATCGGAATCGGAGCTGGGGTTTTCACCTACTTGGGTGATGTAAGAGACAACCATATCCAGAGCGTTCTTACCAGTTCGTACGGAGTACAGGTTTTGGGAAGCGCCAATCTTTCACGGTATTTCGACATTGACCTTTCGGCCATTTACGGCAACATTACCATCAATGAGCGCGGCACCTCGCGCAACCTGAACTTCAAATCGGAAATGTTCATTGGTACGGTCGGTGTCAGTTACAACTTCAATCATTTATATAAGAAGCCTGGAATTGTGCAGCCGTTCATCGGTTTCGGTGTCTCATTCGTAAACTTCGACAGTAAATCGGATCTTTTTGATGCCAAGGGCAATCGCTACTATTATTGGGATGATGGCTCCATTATGAGCATGGCGCAAAGCGACCCGAACAGCGAACAGGCCGTGCCTTTGGAACGTGATTACACCTACGAAACCGACCTGCGCAAAGCGAATCAGGACGGGTTGGGACGTTATCCGCAGTTCACGCTTTCGCTACCCGTTACGGCTGGCCTCGACTTTAAAATGGGCAGACGGATGAGTGCCAAACTCAGCACGAGCTTCTACTATACGTTCTCCGATCAGATCGATGATATTTCCAGCAAAGGTGAGGGCGTTCGCCACGGTAACTCACAAAAGGACATGTTCCTTTTCTCCTCGCTATCTGTCAGCTACAGTTTTGGTGTAAAACGCGATTACACGAAGAGTGCCAAGGACAAGTACTATGAGGAAGTTGACTTCTATGCCATGATGTTGGATGACTCGGACGGTGATGGCGTGAACGACTTTGATGACCAATGCGCCCAAACTCCCGAAGGTGTGAAGGTGGATGAATTCGGCTGTCCGCTTGACTCGGATGTGGATGTTATTGCCGATTACCGTGATGAGGAGGAGAACACGCCACAGGGAAATATTGTAAACACCAAAGGTGTTTCGCTTACGGATGAGATGATGCTGGAGGCCTATGCGGATTCTGTGGCAACGGAACGCGCACGTATGCACCAGATTTATCCGAGCGGCATCCTTGCCAAAAAAGCTGCGCTAACGGCTGAGGACTCGACAAAGCTTGCCATCATGATGCTTGACATACAGAATGAGGTGGAAAGCGAAGGTGAATTTGACAAACTGTTTGATGAGATCAGCAAAGATATTTTCAGTCAGGGACCTGAGCAGGCAGGTTCGGTTGAAGATGTCTACTCCAGCGTTGACCGCATTTACAAGGAGATGGTTGAGCAGAAAGTGATCGCGCCTACGCAGCCGTTGGTCATTACCAAAGAGGAAAGCCTGAATACGACCATTCCTCCCGAATTTTCGGATGCCGATTATAATGCAGATGGTCTTATAACGGCCGAGGAGGTGATGCGTGTGGTAGAAGAGGTGCTTGAAGGCACTTCTCCATTAAGCGTATCTCAGCTCTATAACCTTATCGATTTTTACCATGAATACATGGAAGATGCACGCGCCATCAACTTTGGCGGTACCATGGCCGTGTATATTGATGGTGCCCTCAACATCTTGAAGAACTATAAGAGCGATGGGCTGACCGATACCGAGCGTTACCTCGTGAATAAATTCAAGGCTGCGGACTATAACGGTGACGGAAAACTGACCGCAGATGAGGTGAACCGCATGATCGCCCAGTTCAAACAAGGCAAGTCTCCCTACACAGAAGAGCAGATCTACGAACTCATCGATCTCTTCTTCGAAGAATAACCATTAGGATGTTACCTTTGCACCCACCAAACCCGAAAACTATGAAGCGCACTTTACTGTTTGTACTGATAAGTGTACTGTCCTTTTCTGTTTTTGCCCAGGACAACTCTACGGCACCTGCCACCAAGGAAAAACCAAAAAAGGAGAAGGCCGCCAAAGAAAAAACGGCAACCAAGGAAAAGGAAACAAAAGAGAAAGCCAAGAAGGAAAAGCCCAAGGATGCGGCAAAGCCTGTAGCAGACCAACCCAAGAAAGAGGAGAAACAGGAAACGAAGATCGAGTCCAAAAGCAAGGTGAAAAAGCCAAAGCCTCCTTACCGCTTTATGGCCAATGTGCATGGCGGAATAGGCCTTATGAACTACTTCGGTGACATCCGCGATAAGCCTGGTACAACCGTTCACCGCATTGGTAGCCACCCTGGTTACAACTTTGGTATAGGAGCCAACGTGACGAACTATCTGGAGGTGAACATCAACGCCATGCTGGCGCGAATGACATGGAACCAGAACGTGAAATTGCACGCCACTCCGCTGAACTTTGATGCGAAAGTGTTCACCGTTGGTGCCAACTTGGTTTACAACTTCAAGAATGTGATCCTTGACCCGACCGGTATCACGCCCTTTGTATCTGTAGGTGTAAGCTATTCTGATTACAATGTTTATTCAGACCTTCAGGATGCGAACGGAAACGTGTATTACTACTGGGATGATAACCTCATCCGCAATGTAAGCCAAAGCAGCCCTGCCACGGATGATGTGCGCGTACTTCAGCGCGATTATGATTATGAGACCCGTCAATCGCAATATCCGATAACGGCCGTTACCATTCCTGTTGGAGCAGGATTTGACTTCAACGCCACGCGCAAGTTCGCTGTGCGATTGGGCGCCTTCTACTACTTCACCACAACCGATAAGATCGATAATGTAGTGGGCGGAAACAAAGGATTCTTCTCTAACGATGGGTTCCTTTACACTTCCATGTCGGTCATTTACCGCTTCGATCCTTTTAAGAAGAAAGCTCCTAAGATCGATGTGGTAGGTGATGAGTACGGAGACATTGCTTCTTTGGTAGATGAGGACAGCGATGGTGATGGCGTGACCGACCTTAACGACCGTTGCGAAGGAACCCCTAAAGGGCTGGTGGTTGACGAGCATGGTTGTCCTGCCGATGAGGACGGAGACGGTATTCCAGACTATCGAGACAAGGAACTGAAAACCACTCCGGGAAGAATTGTGGATGAGAACGGTGTGGCCATCAGTTACCAGGATATTTACAAGAACTATGGTTCTGATACTGCTTCCCTCTTAAGGAAGAATGTGGATGAGAAATGGTTGTTTTCTCAGAAAACAATTGACCCGAAATACACGGTTCACGTAGGTACCTACACCAATTACGACATTCCAACGCAAATAAAAATGCGTTTGGCCAAGATGGAAGGACTGGTGGAGCATAAGGTGAACGATTCCATCTCTGTGTTCACCCTTGGCGATTTCGACAACTTTGAAGCGGCCGAACAGAAGCAGAACGAGCTTATTGAAAGCGGGATTGACGAAGCATTCGGTGTAAACGAGGGTGCGATTCCTGATGTTGGTGTTGACCTTGGCGTTGTCGGATTCGATATTGTAAAAAAACAGCAGAATCAGCCTACAGCCTCATTGGACATTGAGAACAAAGATGTGCTGCAGTATGGCGTTGAGCTTCGCGAGTACCGTCTGCGAATTGAGTTGGACAAACTTTCCAAACTCATTGCCCAATATGGCGTTGAGATGAAAACAACAGAAGGTGGTCTGAAGATCTACACCATCGGTTCGTTTGATACGTATGCTGAAGCCCAAGCCCTTCAAAGAGAGGTGTCTGGGCTTGGGGTTAAGAACTCCGAGATCACCGCCAAGTTCAATAATGAGAACATCAGTATTGAAGATGCCCAGCAGAAAGAGGCTGAGATGCAAGGCGAAAAGAACAAATAAAAACCATCTGTTTGAAATGGAGAAAAGGGGCTTAAAGCCCCTTTTTCTTTTTCCTTGAACCTGACCTTCTCCCCTACCTATGGCTCCGTTGGGGGTGGTGTCGGTGGTGGCGTTATCGGGTTCTTTCGTATGGAGAGGGACTTCTTCCGAGCATCAAAGCCTTGGACCTGCTACATTTGACCGGACAGTGAGTTAGGTCATAGGCTGTGAGATTTCACAACTTTACATAGATGACGACAAGAAGAAAATTTGACAGGGAGTTCAAGCTTCATGCTGTTGAACTCAGTTACCAACGGGAGAACATCAAGCAACTTGCAGATGAGTTGAACATACGTGCAGAGACGCTCTACCGCTGGCGCAGCGAGTTCGCCACCTTGGAGGGCGGCAGTTTTCCGGGCAATGGCAGAAAGAAGATGACCGAGGAGGAAAGTGAACTTGAAAGGCTTCGCAGAGAGCTGGCCGATGTTCGCATGGAACGCGACATCTTAAAAAAGGCGGTAGGCATCTTCTCCAAGAACGATGGCAGATATTCCAATTCATGAAGGACAACATGAACAGATTCCCCATCGGGAAGATGTCGAAAGTGCTGAAGGTGAGCAGAAGTGGTTTCTATGGATGGTTGAACGGTGAACCCTGCCACAGATCGTTGCAGAACAGGGAACTTACATGTAGGATCCGCAGCATACATGAACGCAGCGGAAAGACCTATGGCAGAACTCAACACACAGGGCATCAGCGTGTCCAGACCCCGTGTGGCACGGCTGATGAAGGCCGCGGGCATCCTTAGTTGCATCGGCAAAAGGTACAGGGTCTGCACAACCGACAGCGGTCACGGATTCCATATCGCACCCAACCTGCTGGAGGGCAACTTCACTACAGATAGCGTTAGGAGTGGGTGTCGGACATCACTTACGTGAGAACAGCACAGGGCTGGTCGTACCTGACCACCATCATCGACCTTGCCGACCGCCTGGTCATCGGCTGTGTACTGAGCAGTACCATGAAGGCAAAGGACACCAGTGCGGCAGCATTGAAGATGGCGGTAAACAAAAGACCGCTCGCCAACGAGCTGATATTCCACTCAGACAGAGGCGTGCAGTACGCCTGCAAGGAATTCAATGAACTGCTCGCAGCATATCCAAAAATGAAACAGAGCATGAACAGAAAAGGCAACTGCTGGGACAATGCCGTGGCAGAGAGCTTCTTCAAGACCTTGAAATCAGAATGTACCGACCGTCAGAAGTTCAACTCAAGGAAAGAAGCTGAAATGGCTATCTTCCAATACATCGAGATCTGGTATAACACCAGTAGAAGGCATTCGACTTTGAATTACATGACTCCATTGCAATACTCATAATTGTTACAAACCAGAAAAAATGCTGCCTAACCTATCCTACTGTCCACTTTTTGCTGCAAGTACAGAAGCCAACTCCTACCGTACTGGCGCAACCATTTACACGAATATTCACCCAATTATCGTGGGCAATTCAATAATTATTGAATACGTCCAGTCCAAGAACCCTCGTTGACAATAGCATCAATAAGATGATGGCCTGCAAAATCTTGGAGGTGCTTCCTGCTTTCCAACTATGTTTTCACTTTTCTATTTAGCGCATCCAAGTATGCATTGGTAAATTTGATGTCATGCTGTTCAGTTCCCATAAACCCTTGCATTGAATTCTGATCGCTGATGTACTGAGAATTTATTCGAAGGCTGCACAATAAAATCATCACGGTGAAGTTTCGCGCGTTAAGATCAAAACCATACGCTTTTCATTTTGACCCACATCAACATCTGATTTTTTCGTGCCCCCAACCTTTGTGGGGTCAATTAGTGAATCAATGGTCAGCGGACTGGCCGATTAATAACTAAAACGAAAGACAATGAAAAAATGGAAAGTCGCAGTATTGTCACTGGCAATGGTCGGGGCAACTGCAAGCACAAGTATGGCACAGCTGTACGTAGGCGTAAAAGGTGGAGCCACCCTCAACTCATTTTCAGGAAAGGCCGCCACAGGTACAGACAAGAAGATGGCCTTCGGCTATGGCTTCGGGGCATTGGTCAACATCGGGTTCAATCGAACGTTCTCGTTGCAGCCCGAAGTGGATTTCATCCGAAAAGGTGGAAAAACGGTTTCTAAGAACACCAGCGATTACACGCAGGTGGCGGCCAACTACCTGGAGGTACCGATCCTTGCAAAGGCTCAGTTCGGAGGAGAGAAATTCAAGGGTTTTGTGGTGCTTGGTCCCTATGCGGGCTATTGGATAGGCGGAAAGACCAAAAGCAGCACGCTTGGAACGGAATCCAACGAAAGCATCAAATTCGATAATGACATTTCGGACGATGGCTACCGACAGAACCGCATCGACTTTGGCCTTGACGGGGGCGTTGGTATGCAGTATGCCTTTGGCAGAAGCATGCTCATTCTCGATGCCCGTTACGGCTTCGGACTATCGGACATGAACCGATACAAGACCGAGCCGGATGGCTACAAGAAGCAGTCGAACCGCTCAATGCAACTCTCGTTGGGCTATGCATTCAGATTAAGTAAAGAAGGTTAATGAAGGATTGACGTAAACCGCCAGTCCGATCATTGCATCATCAGCCCCATTGGGGCTTTTGGTGTGATAAAAAATCAAAAACCGTATCAGGATAATTTGATCGTGTCATAGAAATCAGCGAACACGGAGCCTAAGCCTACAGGATGAGCTCTTCCAAATATTCCTGACTATTTAATGTCTCATGCGGGGAATGGGAGAAAATCCCTCGCCTTTAGGCGAAGTCTTTAGATTGATTATTCTGTCGATGGATTTTCAATCTGTGCTTGATAAAAGTGTTTCATCTTATTATTGCATCGGATTGTCAAGTCGCCATTTGACGACAGATTCCCAAACCCACCGACCTGAGTCAGTGGTAGTTTAGTTCCCTATATCGCTTCCATGCACGGTTGGATGTACATACTTGAATGTGCAGATGGTTCTTTCTACACAGGAAGTACCAACTACCCACAACGAAGGATGATCGAGCATGAGAATAGGCAAGGATAAAACCACAAGCGTAGAAGGCTGCCCGTGGTGATGCTCGTACCCGTGTGGAAAGCAAATAAGACTACTTCGACCACAATCAATACAGGAATATTACACCACCTACTCGGAATTCCGTAAAGCGCGGGTGGGAAATTCCACCTTCCTTTGAGTGAACCTACTTAAAGAACTTTACTGATATGAGAACAAGCACACAAATCATTGCAGCGCTATTAGGAATCGCTATTGCCGTAACCTCCTGCAAGAAAGACGATACCACAGATACCAGCGACTATACAGGAACGGCCTCGGTAACGCAAGGCATGGCCAGTACGACCACCACCAACCTCTATCCTACCGGGTCTCGGGTTGCGGCATTGGGCACCGTCACAGCATCCGACAACACCAGTTGGACGGTGCCTGCGGAGGTGAACTATTCCGACAATTCGTTTCCTTTCGCACCAGACCTTTACAATCCCTACGGAACTCAATATTCTTCGGCCAGTGCGGCTTTGAGTGCATTTGACAACAACAATATCATTGAGGTGGATGCCGGTGGCGAGGTGATCACCGGCTACATCTTTGCCGATAACTATTTTGAACTCTACGTGAACGGAACTCCCATTGGGAAGGACGCCATCCCGTTCACGGAGTTCAATTCCCATATCGTCAAGTTCCGAGTGAGCGCGCCATACACCATTGCCATGTTGCTCGTGGACTGGGAAGAACATCTGGGCATTGGCTGCGAGAACAACCAAGGTTCGGAATACCATCCGGGCGATGGCGGCATGGTGGCTGTGTTCAAGGATGCGAACGGCACCATTGTGGCCACTACCGGAAATGAATGGAAGGCCCAGACCTTCTATTCCGCGCCAATCAAAGACCTGACCTGCCCCACCGAAAGCGGTACCACGCGATATACCTCCAATTGCAATACCGACAATTCGAATGACGGAAGCAGCTATTACGGTTTGCATTGGGCCAAGCCATCCAATTGGAGCAGCGAAAGCTTTGATGATTCGAGTTGGCCTTCCGCCACCACCTACACCAATAATGAGATCGGGGTGGACAACAAGCCTGCCTACACCAACTTCGAAGATGTGTTTGACGACAACGCAAATGACGCGGAGTTCATCTGGTCCACGAACGTGATACTGGACAATGAAGTGATCGTCCGCTATACCGTAAATTGATTCAAGCGTTCATCTATCAACTTAACAGACATTTTTTGGCCACAGAAACACAGATTTTCACAGATTCCACAGAGATTTTTTCTGCGGAAGCCTCCGTGCCTTCTGTGTCTCTGTGACTATTTCATGTTGCTATCACATACAGGCAAGTAAGCATCTAAACAAAATACCATGAAGCATCTCCTCACCGCCCTATTCCTGTTTGCCGCCACACAACTGACCATGGCCCATGAAGGTGGTCATCACCACCAAAATCTGCAGGCATGGACCATCGAAACCCAGAACACCACCGAAAAAGGTTCCTTTTTAATGCTGAAGGAAGGAAGAGTGTATCTGGAAACCGAAAACGGAGAAGTGGCCTCCTATGCCCTGTCTGATTTTTCGGAAGAGAACCAGACCATCATCAACAGGCGTTATGAGGCCATTCAGAAGATCAACTCCCAACAGACGCCCATGGAGGCCGAGATGGCTTCCCATCCGTTCATACAAAACCCGCTGGTCACCAAAGCACTTTGGGTGTTCGGCATCCTTTTCTTAACCGGGGCTGTTTTGCTCCTGTTGTTCAGGCGGGAACAGAAGAAGGTCTCCGTTTCATTGGCCGTGGCCTCCCTCCTGTTCATCACGCTTGCCGCGTGCAATAAGGACACGAACACCACCGATACACTCACCGATGTCCCTGCCAATGAAGTAAGCGCCTTGCAAGGCTACTTCAGTCACTTTTCCAATGTGTCGACCTCATCAGACAACACCTATTTCCGCGTGGCGTCCGATGGCATTCCCGACCATACCATGATGACGGGCATCACCGCTTGGATCGCGCAGGTGCCAATTCCGCAACCCTATACCGGAAATAATGCGTGGTCCATTCCGCTACAGCCTGTATTGACTGATGACGAAATGAGCATCACCTCCGATTTTCGAAGAGGCGCCATCGGTATAGCTGTTAATGGTATTCCGATCTTCAATCCGATCAATGCATCGGGTCTTGTCTCGCAGGAAATTGGCGAACTGGATGAATTCGGTGGACATTCTGGCCGCGCGGACGATTACCACTATCATACGGCTCCGTTGCATCTGTCATCCACCGTAGGTGCTGCCAACCCCATTGCTTATGCCTTTGACGGTTTTGCCGTGTATGGCGAATTGGAACCCGATGGTTCTGCCATGGAAGACCTGGACACGCACCATGGTCATGCGTGGAACGGCAACTACCATTACCACGGAACCAGCACCTACCCGTACATGGTGGCTTCCATGCGCGGAAAGGTAACGGTATCGGGCACAGCCCCCGAAACGCAGGTGGAACCTCAGGCGGCCACCACCCCGTTACGCACCACCTTGCACCCCATCAATGGAGACAATCTGCTCATTACCAGTTGCCAGCCCAACGGCAGCAATAATGGTTACCTGCTGCAATACACCATCGGAGGGCAGCCCGGCTCGGTGGAATACAGTTGGGATGCTTCGGATCTCTACACCTACATCTTCACGGATATTGATGGCTCGGTGACGACCGAACACTGGCAGCGGTGAGAAAAAGGGGCGAATCTTTCCCAATCGTACAGTTCACTGAACGAATCCGGTTTTGCGTGCTTGTTCAACCGTGAATCTCTATTGATCGAAGGTTTTGCATGCTTGCTTGGACGTCAATCTCTATTGATTGGCCGTCAACACCAATAGATCGACCGTCCGTCTCTTTGGATAGACGGTCTTTCTCAATGGATCAAGAAATCTTGAATTATTGCATCAGCACCACCTGCTTGGTGTAGAGTTTATCGTCCACAAACAGGCGCACGATATAGCTTCCGGGTGCATTGCCATCAGCCTGAAACACCGAAGTGTATTTCCCTGCTGCCTGAGTTCCATTGACCAGGTCGGCAACTTTTCTTCCCGATAGGTCGAACACATCCAATTGCACCTTGGCCGACTCTGAAAGCGTGTATGAAAGGCGTGTCTGTTCACGGAACGGACTTGGTGCCACGCTGATCAGGTTGTCCTCATCAAAGCTGCTCAAGTCGTGACCGGTGATCTCGGGGTAGGCACCATCGCCCTTGTCTTTCTGCACCACGGTGTGGCAATAATCGCGGCACGGATGGTAATCGTAGGCCGCATACGCATCGTAATCACCTGCCAGTTGCATTTTTCTGCTCGCCTCGGTCAGATCCAATTCACCTGTTCTGAAACACCACACGCGATTGGGCGTTTCCCATTGCTGCCCCGTAAGCTCGTATTCCTCAAAATGCAGCTTGTCCCCGATCACATATCCGCGGATGTTCATGTAACCGATGTCCTCATGCAACTTGTCCTTGATGTAAGATGTTCCTGTGATCTTGTTGCCATCCTGCTCAAACTCGAACACGATATCGAACTTCACTTTGATAAAGGTTCCCGTCTCATCGTACTGGATCTCCGTTCCCACCCATTTCCCGCTTACATCATATTTGCATTCGGGTTGATACAATTCGTCCGAAACGTACTTCTGAAGTTGCTTCTGGTTGTCGCTGTAATTCTGCGCAACGGCCGTACCAAGCGCAAGGAACAGGAATGCAACGGTAGCAATAGCGCGTGTAGAGGTTTTCATGGAATTCCGATTTTGAAGCGAAAAGTTACGAAGATGATCGGTAGTTCTGCCGATTGTCCTAAGAATTAACAACTTTCTGAAAGTGTTGGAGGAATGATGAATCCATAAAAAAAGCCGCCACAGCAAAAAGCTGCAGCGGCCTGAACTATCAAGTAATGAACTCAATTGATGGACAACTTCATGCTTTTTCTGAAATCGGCACCGCGAAGATCGAGCACGTAAATGCCGGGAGCCAATTCAGAAGTACTCATATCCATGGTGGTCCTGCCATTGGTGCTTTGCGTAGCAACCAATCTTCCATCCATGGAAATAAGGTTCACCGTCTGCACATCTTTCAGGTTCTGAACAGTTATGTTGCCATTGGAACGCAATACTCTGTAATCGGTCTGAGCCTCATTGATGCCGGTTACCGCGGAAACCGTGAATCCGTAATTATTACCTCCGTTGTTGCCAAAATTGAGGGTGAAATAATCGACCGTCTCATGCACAGGTACTGCCTCTGCCGTAACCAATGCGTAGTAGTTTACCGTGGTTCCAGCGGGAATCATCCCTGATGGAATGAAAATCGTCCCCACTCCACTTGAGAAGTTTGTCACTTCCATAAACTGTGACGTTGCATATCCATCTGTACTGGCTCGAATAAACACATGCTCTCCTGCACTCAATGTCTGAGCATTCAGCAATTCTACGGACACAACGATATTGTCATTCTCCGTTGGATTTGTTGGCGTATTGTACACCGTATCAATAACAACCGGGTCGAAGTCCGTCTCAATAATGGACATAAAGTTGTCTGAACTTCCGTTCTGAATAATGCAAGTGTAATAATAGCCAGCCTGTACGGCAGGAAGTTTTCCGGTCTGGCCGCCATAGTTGGAGTTGTAGCGGGCCGATGCCGTCTCTACCGTTGGGTCGATAACGGCATTGAAACCGCTCAGGGTATCATCGCTCGTATATGGTCGCCAGTTGTTCATGTAGTCGCCCGTGTAGAATTCCCAGTTGCCGACACCGGCAGCCACGGCATTCTGCGCCTGAAAACGCACCGAACTCACCACCCCGTTATCGGTAAGGTTGTAAGTCTGGTAAGAAATTCCGTCAGCAGCATTACTGCCGAAATTGGTTGGCATTTGGGCCAAGGTGCTTCCAGCCAAGAAGCAAAGACAGATCGTGTAGATTTTTTTCATGGTAATTGGTTAAGGATTCTGTTCTATGGAAGGGTTTCCCGCAATTTCTTCCTGCGGTATTTTAAATATAGGACTTGGATCATTATACGCCACACCATCGCGCAACGGTTGTTTCATCCGTTTCAGATTATGGTATCGGTCGTTCTCGAAACAGAGCTCCCAGCGTCTCTCCAACTGTATCTTCTCCAATAGCTGATTGGTACCTGTTTCAGGGATGAAGTTGCTGCCGAATGCACGCTCGCGGATGGCGTTATAGCTTTCCAAAGCGTCCGCGGTGTTTCCGTTGCCACCCGGACTCATGTTGGCCTCGGCACGGATAAGGTGCATTTCCGCCAAGCGGATGACCGGAACGTTATAAAAAACATCCAACGGGCGGTCGTATTTGGTAATTCGTCCTTTTAGATTGACAGGATTCTGAAGAAACCACTTGCTCTTGCGTCCATCACCCGGAGCATAACTGGTGATGAGGTCGGTAGCAGCGTACTGGAATACCGGAAGGTTGCTCAGCTGTGAGTAAGACTCATTCAGTCCGTTATCGAACGTTGTGTATGACAACTGAAAAATGGTCTCGTTGGAGATGGAATATCCTTCTGACTGAAAGGGAATGAGCAACGCTTCATCGTCTGTGTTGGTCGGGTAAAGACTGTAAAGATTACTGTTGATGACCACCGATGCAGCATCCGAAGCAGCCGCATAATCGCCCTTGGAGAAGAGCACACGCGCTTTAAGCGCGGTTGCTGCCATCAGCGAAGCTCGATGCGATGAGTGTCGTAATCCGGCAGTTTCAAAAAGCGTTTCTGCATCTGCAAGATCGTTCAGCACATTGGTGTAAACCTGTTCCACCGATGATCGTGCAAGGGCAAGGTCCTGCGTATAAGACAGGGTCGGCTCGGTTCTATATGGAACTCCCGGCTTACTGTTCCCTCCCTGATTATCAACATCATACGGCTGCGCCCAGAAACGACAGAGCTCAAAATGACACAGGGCGCGGACAAACAGCGCCTCCGCTTTAAGCTGTCCTTTCTTGTTGTCGAATTCGGTACCCGAAAGAAGGTTATCATCTACCACACGGATGATGTTGTTGGCGCGGTTGATCGCTCTATATGCTTCCCGCCACGTATCGCGTAGCGTCCCTATCTGGATGGTGGTGGCGCGCTGGTAGATCTCCTGCGTTCCGAAGGGAGTAAGGCGCGATTCGTCCACCTGTGTATCCTCGGCCAAGAGGTCGGCATACAACTGGAAATTGCCACCATAAAGCGAATTTCCTTGCAGACCGCTGTACATGGAATTGGACAGGTTTTCCAGATCCTGCATCGATTTGATGGCCTCATCGGCCGGAATGTCATTCACGGGTTCAATGTTCAACAGCTTATCGCATGAGCTGAGCATGAGAACCGCAAGCAGTAGTATCGAAAGTCTTTTCATGGTCAGATTCCGATTTGAATTCCGAAGGAAATGGTGCGTGCCTGTGGCGTTCCCAAATAGGGCCCCGCGAACGAAACGTTACCCGCCTGCGAGTTCGGGTCTACATTACGCAACACCTCAGGGTCCCATCCGGGAAATGCGGTGAGCAACCAGAGATTTCCTCCCTTAAAGTAAAGTCGAAGTTTTTGCAGATGTGCCTTCTCACAGATCTTCTTCGGGAAATTGTACCCGAGTATCAGGCTCCGCAGCCGCAGATACGAACCATCATAGAGAAAACGTGAGGAGTTGACAGGTGTGTAATTGTTCAGCCCCGGCACATCCGTATTCGTGTTTGTCGGAGACCACGCATTCAGAATCTCTCTGCGCTGCGCAATGCTCTGCCAATTACCGATCTGCGTTTTGGCCGCATCATCATAAATGGTGTTTCCGTACGAGAAGCTGAACATCACACTTAGGTCGATGCCTGCATACGAGAACGTGTTGGTGAAACCACCATAGAACAAGGGCAACGGGCTTCCCATCGGTTTGCGGTTGTTCTCATAGAACAGACCTCCTGTAGGATGCGCGTATGTCATAATGTGACCGTTCTTGTCGTAAAAGAGTTCGGTACCTCCGGCAACGTCATACATCACTTGGTTACCGTTTCCGTCCAGCATGGCTGTGCCATCCAAGTTCCATGCACCGATCTGTCCGTCCTGTTTCTGCACTCCCGCAAACTCAACCAAGTATGCCTGCCCGACCGGATAACCTTCTATGACGCGGCCTTCACCCGGCTGACCACTTTCAAAAGCATCTGGAGGAAGTCCTGCCGCGCTGATGACCTTATTGCGGTTGAAGGCCACATTCACGTTTGTTTCCCACTTGAATTTGCGGTTGATATTGCGGCTGGTGAGACTGAATTCCATCCCCCAGTTCTGTAGCTTACCGATGTTCTGCCAGACTCCGTTGAACCCGGATGAAGTGGGCAGCGACATGTAAAGCAACAGGTCTGAACTTGTTTTTCGGTAGTACGTGATGGTTCCGAAGATCTTGCTCTGCACGAGTGCAAAATCGATGTTGACGTCCAATTGCTGTGAGCGTTCCCATTTCAGATTCGGATTGTCCAATTGGCTTGGTGCCACGCCTGCACTGTCGGCATAGTTGAATCCTGAAGAATAGAGCGACCAATAAGCGAAATCAGGAATTGCATTGTTTCCTGTGTAACCGTAACTGGCACTCAATTTCAAGTATGGCAGCACCTTGGAACCTTTGAGGAAGCTCTCGTCCGAAATGACCCAGCCTGCCGAGAATGCAGGAAAGAAACCCCATTTATTGTGTGGTCCGAACCTTGAACTGGCATCACCGCGAACGCTAACTCCGAGCAGATAACGGTTGTTCAATTTGTAGTTTATTCGGGAGAAGAACGACAGCAGACCGTTTGCCGTTTGATAGCTGTAACCGCTCTGATGATCGGGTGGTGCAGCTGCCGGACTTGTGAGGTAATCGTTCGGGAACCCCCAACCATAAAGCCCGAATCCTTGGGTTTTTACATGCTGTGCCGACTGACCGACCATCATCTTGAAGTAGTGCTTGCCTTTCCACTCTTTCTCGTAGGTCAGGAAGTTGTTCATGTTCCAGTTCACCACTCGCGTTGTTCGATTCCACGCAGATGAAGTGCTTCCCACCAGATTCACATTCCTGAAATTGAATTCATTCTCCAACTGATTCAGGAAATCGATACCGAAATCCGAATGGAAGGTCAGGTTCTTCTGCAACTTCAGATCGGCATACACCGAATTGATGCTGCGGATGTTCTCCGTGTTGAATTTGAACAGATCAAGATCCCGCACCGGGTTCGAGATGTAGTTGTTGTACTCTCCGTTCGCATCATAAACCGGTATGTATGGCAGAATCTGTTGGGCCGTTCCCAAACCACCAGCATCGCCCGTCCGAACACGGTCTATACTGGTGTAAGTGATGGCCACGCTCCCTCCTACCCGAAGAATCTTGGTCGCATCTGCATCCAGGTTTACACGACCATTTGCACGATCGTAATTGTTACCTCTCAGAAAACCTCTTTCGTTACGATAGGCACCGCCCACGTAGTACCGCACCTTTTCCGTTCCACCGCTTGATGAAAGTTCGAGTTGGTGCACGCCACCGGTACGCAGCATCTTATCCACCCAATCAACACCACCTGATTTTGCAACGGAATCGGCCTCTGCCCGCGTAAGCCCACCACCGACCGAAGCGGTGGGAGACTCAGGTGAAAGTCCTGCATCGGCCCGTGCCTGATCGCGCAGCGCCAAATGTTCTGAAGCATTCAGAAATTTGACACGGTTGGTCTCGTTGACGATACCATAACTATATCCTACGTTGATACGGGATTTCCCCGCCTTTCCGCGTTTGGTCGTGATCATCACCACACCGTTTGCTCCACGCGAACCATAAATGGCGGTAGCAGCCGCATCTTTCAAAACCTCAATGCTCTCAATATCATTCGGGTTGATGTCTGAAAGCGCATTCGAACTCGAACCAAGATTTCCCGGGTCAAAATTCCCGGTGGTGATCGGAATCCCATCCACAACTATAAGTGGCTGACTGCCCGCAGCAATGGAATTGGTACCACGCACATTGATCTTTACTGCGGAACCTGAAATACCGTTCTGTGAAATAATGTTGACACCGGCCGCCTGACCTTGCAATGCCTGATCCACACTTGGCAAAGTGGACTGTTCGATGGCTTCTGCCTTTACCGTGGAAATGGATCCGGTCACATCCCGTTTCTGTGTGGTTCCGTATCCGACCACCACCACTTGATCGAGAAGCATGGCGTCTTCGGAAAGTTTCACATCTGAGACCACGGTTTCATTTTCTTTGACCGTTACCTTCAACCTCTGGGTTTTCAACCCGATGAAGGAGTAAACAATGGTCTGTTCGCCAACAGGAACATTCTTCAATTCGTATTTGCCGTCAAAATCAGTGGAAGCTCCAATGGTCGTACCTTCAACCACCACGGTTCCACCAATAATGGAAAGACCGTCATCTCCGGTAACAACACCTTTTACAGTTCCTGTCTGCGCAAAAACAGACACAGAAATAAGCACAAAAAAGGCAACAAGTAAGTGTTTCGCCATGGCTTCAGTTTAGGTCAGGCCAACCATATCACCACACGAATATAATAGAAAGTGTCAAACTGACACTAAGTGTAACAATAGAGGTATCAATCAACAGCAACATGAGTGAGGATCCGATAACCGTGCGCAGGAAGCGTCTCCATTAGTTTTGAATCATCCACATCGTAAATGCTGTCCGAGAAAAGACATGAATAGTAACCACCCAGAATGCTGTCATTCAACTCAACGTTCAACTGCTCATCCGAAAAATTAAGCAGAACGACCGTGTGATCTTCCTCGGTTCCTCGCGTATATGCCAGAACCCGTTCATTGCCCGTTTCAATAAACCGTATAGGCCCGGCATCTTCCCCGTTTCTGAGAGTCGGAGTAGCCCATTTATAAGCGACCAACTTCTTGTAAAAATCCTCTAACGGGTAACCCTTCCATTCGATCGGATCCTTCTCGAAAAACTCAAGTCGCTTGTCCATGTCAGATTCCTGTCCGCTATAGATCAGCGGCATTCCGGGAACCGTAAAACTCAGCACCGCAAACGCCTTTCGGTTGTCGCCCATACGCTCCATGGCGGTTCCATTCCAAGAGTTCTCATCGTGATTGGTAATGAACTGCATCTGGTATTCATTGGGTGCGTAGGTCGAATCATGGGAAGCCCAATATTCAGCCACGTCTGTAGCACCCATTTCGCCCTTGGCCACTTGATTCATCAGGTGGTGGAAACTCCACGAATAGGTCATGTCAAACGCTTGGAACAGCTCGTGATTCTCGCCTTCGGCCAAGAAGAAGATCGGTTTGACCGAATCCAGTTCGGCACGTGCCTCCACCCAAAAATCGACCGGGACCCACTCTGCCACATCACAACGGAAACCGTCCACGCCCACTTCCTTCAACCAGAACTTCATGCTCGATATCATTTCTTTTCTCATTTCTGGATTGTCGTAATTCAGGTCTACCACATCGGCCCAATCTGCCACAGGCGGAATCATATTTCCCAAGCTGTCGGTGCTGTACCAATCGGGGTGTTCGGTAACCCACGTATTGTCCCAAGCGGTGTGATTGGCAACCCAGTCCAGAATCACTTTCATCCCTTTCGCGTGCGCTGAATCGACCAATGCTCTGAAATCCTCAAGCGAACCGTGTTCTGGATTCACCGCAGTGTAATCTTTTACCGAATAATAACTGCCCAGAGTGCCTTTTCGGTTCTTCTCTCCAATAGGGTAGATCGGCATGAACCAAAGAATCTCTACACCGAGATCAGCCAATCGGTCCAAGTGCTGTTGCTGAAACGCCTTGAACGTTCCTTCCTGTGTCATTTGGCGAAGGTTCACTTCGTAAATGGTGCTGTTCTCTCCCCAGTTTTCTTCCACCTCAGGTTCAGACTCCTCAACAGGCGGATTCGGTGAAGAGCAGGAGAAAAGAAAAAACGAGAAAAGGAAAAACGGGTAAAGCTTATTCATGGTCATTTAGTATTTCGTCAAAATTTCGAATCCGTAAGCGGGGACTTGCACTTCCATATTGCCGTGATTGTACTTCAATGTGTTTCCGAATTCAGCTTTCCATTTTTCACCCTCAGCAGCAATTGGAAGGATATGGCTCAAGCTGTCTTTATTGAAAATGACAACCACCTCGTCATCAAAGTATTTTCTTCGGTAATGCATCATTTTCCCGTCCGCGCAGATATCGTACATATCACCGAATTGAAGTGCCAGATGATGCTTCCGCAGGGCAGTGATCTTTTTTGTAGTTTCTAAAGTTTCGTTTTCTTTTTCAGATAATTCAAAGCGCATCAACCTGCGATTATCCGGGTCGCCAGCACCTGGCATTCCAAACTCATCACCGTAGTACATAACTGGAATTCCTGGGATCGTCCACATGAAAGCGATGAGCTGTTCCAATTTCTTGTATCCGACAGGATTCTCGACTTTGATGTTACGGTTCCAACCCGCTTCCTTTTCGTCTTCACCGAATTTCAGCCCATCTCCAGCGTAGCTGATGAATCGTGGCAAGTCGTGATTTCCTGTAATGTTACCCATCAGGTTGTGGTAACCGTAATAGCTCAAACTTGATTGGAGCGAAGTTCCCAAACGGTTGAAATCCTCATTGTCCAACGCAAATACATTCCGTGCATCGAAGTACAGATTGAAGTCGAACTTGCCATCCATCAAACCCGAACCGATATAGGAACCAATCAGCTCGCGACTTCCAAAAGTCTCACCTATCTGAAATACAGATTTCCCGTTCTCCAGAACAACTTCGCGTTTGATCTTCTGCGTTAGCGTTCGCCAGAATTCCTGCGGAATGTGCTTGGTGGCATCATGGCGGAAGCCATCAAAACCATATTCCTTCACCCAAAACAACGCTGTATCCGAAAGCATGTCGGTGACTTCGGGGATGGAATGATCCAAACTGGGCAGGAACGTATCGAACCAAGTGGTCAAGCGTTGGTCATCCCAAATTCGGATGTTCTTGGTGCCATCCGGCAGATCGAGTTGCGTGCGCCATTCGGGATGCTTCTTAATGGTCGGATTGTCCTCATGAACATGGTTCGAAACGAAATCGAGAATGATGTTCATGTTCTTTCCGTGCACATCATCGATCAGTCCACGCAATTCTTCGGAGGTTCCCAAGCGATGATCGACAACCGTGTTCAGCACGGGCCAATAACCGTGATAACCAGAAAACTTGCGATGCGGTGCTGGAAATTCCACATAACCGATCTCAGGATTCTGGGTTATAGGCGAAACCCAAAGCGTGTTCATGTTCAACGCTTCGAAATAACCGTTGTCCAAGGTCTTCTGAATTCCGACCAGATCGCCTCCTTGATAATTGGCTTTGAAATCAATTTCTGGGTCATTAACAGGTTGGTCATTCTCTGGTTTTCCGTTCACAAAACGATCCACTATCATAAAATAGAGTTGTGCGGAATGCCACTCGTTTCGGGAAACCTTAGCTGCATCCGTAATTGGTTTGCCATTCTGAAGCGGAATGTAAATGTCGTTCGACACACCCTTTTCATTGTACGACCAAACCCTTAGCGTTGAATGGGGCGCGATTTTGGCAATTTCAGGCAACGCGACCGTCAATTCATTTCCCTGAACCCCGACCATCTCCGGTGGCAGTCGCTGATTTTCCCACAGCGCAAATACTTCGGTAGGCTCGTTTCTCAGTTCAAAACGGATATTACCAGCATCGAAACTTCGCGTCAGCAATAGCGGACTTCCCTCCTGCTCCAAACCGCCCACATTCAGCAGCGAATTGAAGCCACCGACATTATTATCCACGCTATCAGGATTCGCAGGGTCGAGCATCCACTTTCCGTCAACCACGATCTGATACTGATACATACCAGGATCGAGATAAAGCGTCTTTCTCCAAGTATCTCCCACCTTCTCGAAATCCTGACCCTTCGCGCTCCAGCCAGTGAATTCACCAGCAAGTTGAACCGATTCGGCCTCGCCTGAATAGGTCAGATCAACCTGTTGTTTTTTGGATTTCAGAAGAATGATGGAAGAAGCAATTCCATCCGACCATAGCTTCACCTCAGTGATTGGAGGAATTCCATCACCAAACGGAGATGGGTCAATACCTCTTGAGTTTGGATTCGCACCGATAACCTTGGGAATGCCTTCCCAATCAATGCGAAGAGAGCCTAAAACCAAATCTGCTTCTAACAAAAAATGCTCGTCAATCGAAACGCTGTCCAATCGCTCCATTTCCAGCACGTAGTCGTTCAAGTCGATGATCGCTGGACTTTCAACAGGTAAGGTTATCGGAGAACCGAGACCAAGAATGAGATTGGAATACTTGACCTCTGCACGGTGACTGTCTGAGCAAGAGAAAAGGAAAAAGGAGAAAAGGAGAAAAAGTGATTTTAACCACAGAGGACGCAGAGATTGCACCGAGATCACCAAGAAAAAATCCCAAAAAATCAGTTTGATCCGTGTCATCCGCGTTCTATCAATTCACTTTCCCAAGTAAGTTCAAATGCTTCAGAGGAATTCTCAAACTCCACGGTAAAAACCTTACTCGAATATTCCGTTACGCTTTCGCCCAATGGATCGAAATTCGGTATTGTTTCCACCCATTTGTGAACAGAGTCGCGAGGTCCGAGCTGCGAATTGCGAACGGTGACAGAAACGATTTTCCGATCCTCGAAACCGTGCCAAATCACTCGAATCCGATCAAACTCTGAAGCAAAATCGCCTTCCTGTTCTCCGAAAAGAATAAGGTTGTTTGGGCAATCACAGGTTATTTGCCGCGTGCTGAATTTGCCCTCCAAATGGCCATACGATTCGCCATCGTCTTCGTAAAGCAAAGCCGTTCCTTCCGCTTTGAACCAAACATGCAATCGTAAAACACCATCGTGTTTTTCGGATGTCGATTGAACCAGACTTTGCTCTAATAGTGGCACACCACGTTTGACGAAAACGGGCAATTTCTCGATCGGACAATCGACCACCACTTCCTGATTTCCTGTGTAGTGCTTGTCCGTCAGCAGTTCGTACCAATCGCCTTCGGGCAAGTAAACGCGAACCAATTCCTTGGAGCTTTCCACGGGACAGACGAGCAGCGAATCACCGAACATGTACTGGTTCTCGTATGCCGATTCATACACTTTTTCATTAGTCGGATGAAGCATGGCCAACGAACGCACCAACGGCATTCCATCCTGTGAAGCGCGGTACATGGCCGAATAGATCATCGGCATCAATCGGTAGCGCAGATTGATATAATTACGAGCGATGGCTTCAGTTATTTCACCGAACGTCCACGGCTCTGCATTCCGCGTCCCGATCATACTGTGCGCACGGAAAAACGGACTGAAAGCCCCTATGGAAATCCAGCGGGCAAAAAGTTTTGGTGAAGCTTCATCCACGAATCCACCCACATCATAACCCGCAAATGGGATTCCCGTCATTCCCATGCTATTGAGCAGGCGGACGCCCGCCATCATGTGTTCATCCGAAGCCACATTATCGCCCGTCCAAACAGCGGCATAACGTTGCACGCCAGAAAAACCAGCACGCGTAAGCATCAACGGGCGTTTTCCATTCAAATACTTGTCGGCACCTTCCTTGGTGGCACGCGACATCAATCCACCATAAACGTTCCGTGCTTCGCGATGGGTAGTCTTCTCCCCTTCCCAACCGAACTCGATCAGATCAGGCGTCATCTGTCCCCAACTCGCGGGCTCGTTCATATCGTTCCAAAAACCACGGATACCATTGTCGGTGTAGAATTTCATATGGTCTGCCCACCAATTTCTTGCTGAATCCATTGTGAAATCGGGGAAATAACTCCAGCCTGGCCAAACCTGTGCGGCATGCAATTCGCCATCAGGATATTTGACAAACACGTCCTTTTTCACACCATCATCACAAAGCTCATAGCCTTTCTCGCGTTTCACGCCCGGATCAACAATCACCACCGTTTTGAAGCCTTGCGCTTCCAATTCCGCAGTCATCTCTTTCGGATTCGGAAAGCGCTCTTCATCGAAAGTGAAAACCTTGTAATCCTGCATGTAATGGATGTCAAGGTAGATGACATCCGCAGGGATCTGCTTTTCTCGGAACGTGCGCGCAAAATTCAAAACCTCCTTATCGGGATAATAACTGTAGCGGCATTGCTGAAAACCCAACGCCCACTTCGGTGGCAAGGAAATTCTTCCCGTCAGCCACGAATAATCAGAGACCATTTTAGTCACCGAATCATTGTGGAAGAAAAAGTAATCCATCGGACCACCTTCGGCCTGAATGGACGAAAAACGGTCATTACTCGCTCCAAAGTTGACCACTGACCGATGCGAATTGTTCAGGAAAATACCATAGTGACCATCGGCATGAACCCCCATGTAAAATGGAGTGCTCAGATATATCGGATCCGCATTGGTCGGGTAACCGAAAAAATCCGTATTCCAGTGTGTGTAGGCGTTTCCAGCGCGATCCAATGGGCCCGTTTTTTCTCCGAGACCAATGAATCGTTCACCTTCTTTCAACGCTCGATACGTGGCAACTGTGTCTCCGATCCAACCCGTTCCCAAAGCACAATCCTCTTCATTCAGGAATTTGCCATTCAGGTCAGAGAACGAAATGCGTAGCGGTTTTCGAGAAAGAAGCACACGGATCTTGGCGGTTTTGAGAAATACCACATCTTCCGTAATCTTCACTTCAAATGCTGTTTCAAGAGGCTCGGCAATTACCGCATAGGGCAATTCGCGGAGCTCGTTCTCCTTCTTCTCGACATAAACACGAATGACCGAATCGCTGTAAACCGTCAATTTGACGATTGCCTCCGCGTTTGTCAATTCCAAACCTGAGTCGGTTTGGCTGACCGAAGTAACTTCTCCCAACGAACGGTAGAGTCGGCTCATCCTTGCACAGGGTGTTTTAAGTGATAATCCACCAAGCCATCGATCGGTTTTTTGATGACGTTGCCGACCGTGATTCCCAACTTGTCAGCCTCTTCCTTCAGGATGTCCTGAAAATAATAAGCAATGGAACCCACGAAATTGGTTTTCACCTCCTTGTGATTCTTGAAACAGCAGACGTGACGGAGCAAAAATGCGTGCATGCCATCATGGATCATCTGTTGTACATACTCCGTTTCCTTGAACTTGGAGATGGTTTTCATGAACGAAGCCAAGTAAACATTGGCGTGCGGTTGCATGTAAATGTTCTCCAGAATAGAGGTCTTGTCGTGTCCCTGATCGATCAATTCCTGACGCAATCCTTCGGGAATCGGTTCCTTATAAAGGTAATCGCGCAGCAATTGCTTGCCGTACCAACTGCCGCTTCCCTCATCGCCAAGAATGTAAGCCAGCGATGGGATTTCCTCATAAATACCGCTGCCATCGTAGTAGCACGAGTTGGAACCCGTTCCGAGAATGCAAGCAATGCCAGGCTCACCTTGACAGGCCGCCAATGCCGCTCCAAGCACATCGTGATCAACATGAATATTAGCTTTTCGGAATACTGAACGCAGCGCGTTTTCCACAATTCTGTTCAACTCAGGACTGGAGCAACCAGCACTGTAGATGTACAGTTCGGTCACTTGATCGGCATACTTATAGAGCATGCCCTGCGCTCTAACCGTTGTCGTAATAATTGCTTCGCTATGGAAATACGGATTGAATCCCATGGTACTGACGGCCCCGACCTCACGATTCCCATCCATCAATTTCCAATCGCATTTGGTGCTACCGCTATCTGCGATCAATATCATCAGAACAGTTTTTGGTTGTTTGCTTGCAAAGAAAGGCAAGTTAGTGTTAAATTGACACTCTGAAAAATCAGGGCTTAAAGCAGCCTGAAAAACCACCGGAACAAGTTGCCAAACTCCTCAAAACCAAGCATTTCTGTCGATTGTGTCGTGTTCGAATTTAACGATACGACTGGCGATCTCCGTGTGCTTTTGGTGGACAGAAAGAAGGTTTCTGATGGTGAACCGAAGGTTTCTTTACCAGGAGATGAGGTATTGGCCAACGAGATGATCCTTGATGCGGCCAAACGCGTTCTTAAGGATCAAGTGGGTTTGGAAATTCCGCTTTACCGTTTCCGATCTTTTGAAGACCCTGCACGACTGAACCGGCCTCCGGAATCGGAAGACCGGGTCATCAGCAAAGGATATCTCGGTTTCACACGAAATCTGAATCTGAAATTCGGTGGGTTGGCTGAAAAAGGACGGTTCGTGAATCTGAATGACGTTCCTGACCGAATGCTTTACGATCACCGAGAAATATTCAATTCGGCAATTAGGGCCATTCGGAAATCAGCAGAGAACCATCTGCTTCCGCTTGACGGCATGCCGGAACTGTTCACTATTACTCAGGTTCAGCATTTGTATGAGACAATTTTAGACGAACAATTGGACAAGCGGAATTTCAGAAGAATCCTGCTGGCAAAAGACTATCTGACCGATTCTGGAAAACTACTGAAAGGACAGAATTTCCGTCCTGCCAAACTATTCTATTTCAATCAGTTGAAATACCAAAACTGTTTGGATCGTGAACTTGAAAAACTACCGGTCGTTCTCTTTTAGATTATGGATCAAAACCATCTTCCCTTTAATGTAAACCCTAATGTTTCTGTCGACTGCGTGGTCTTTGGGTTTGACATGCAGGGGTTGAAAGTGCTTTTGATCGAACGCGACAACCCTGACAATACTGAAGGAAAGAACTACCAATTGCCTGGCGACCTCATTCATAATGATGAGAATTTGGACCAAGCTGCTGACCGTGTATTGAAAGAACTGACAGGTTTAGACCGCGTGTTTCTCGAACAGTTCTCTGCCTTTGGCGACCCCATGCGTGTGAAACGAGAGAACGATCTGGAATGGCTTCGTAAGGTTCGGAAGGATCCTGACGCACGTGTTGTGACCATTGGATACTATGCCTTGATCAAATCGGAGAATTTCAAACCTTCTGCAAATTCGTTTGCCCGAAAGGCCGAATGGGTGAACCTGCGTGATGTGCCCGAGTTGGCATTTGACCACAATGCCATATTGAACAGTGCTTTGGAAGCACTCAAGCTGAAAATGCGTTTGGAACCTGTAGGTTTTGAACTGCTACCGAAAAAATTCACCCTCGGACAGCTTCAGTCATTGTACGAAGCCGTACTCGGTGCAACCATCGACAAGCGCAATTTCAGACGAAAGGTGCTGGGCATGAATTTCCTCACCGCATTGGATGAAAAGCAGAAAGGTGTGGCCCACAAACCCGCACAATTGTTTCAATTTAATGTTAAGACATTGAATAGGTCGTTTTCAACAGCTTTCGATTTCCAGTAATAAATAACTTCGGCCGCCAGAAAAAGTAAACCATGGCTCAATCAATCTCCATCAATCCGAACGGAATTCTGAACGTACCTGACAACCCTGTCATACCTTTTATAGAAGGTGACGGCATTGGTGTTGACATCTGGACACCTGCACGGAAGGTGTTCGATGAAGCGGTGAAGAAAGTTTACGGAGACACCAAGAAAGTGGAATGGCTGGAGATTCTTGCGGGAGAAAAAGCCTACCACCAAACGGGCGAGTGGCTTCCGAAAGATTCGCTGGATGCGATTGAAAAGTATCTGGTGGCCATCAAAGGACCATTGACAACTCCGATCGGAGGTGGTATTCGCTCTCTGAACGTGCAGTTGCGACAAACACTCGACCTGTACGTTTGTCTGCGCCCGGTGCGTTGGTTCAAGGGCGTTCCATCACCTTTGGTGCATCCAGAATACACCGATATGGTGATCTTCCGCGAGAACACCGAAGACATCTACGCAGGCATCGAATTCCAAGCAGAAACTGAGGATTGTAAGAAGTTGGTGAACATTCTGCAGGATGATTTCGGAGCGCGAAACATCCGTTTCCCGGAAACGACCTCCATCGGCATCAAACCCGTTTCCAGAGAAGGAACGGAGCGTTTGGTGAAAGCGGCCATCGATTACGCCATCGAACATAAAAAACCATCTGTGACCATTGTTCACAAAGGCAACATTATGAAGTTTACGGAAGGTAGCTTCAAACAATGGGGTTACGACCTTGCCGAAACACAGTACGCAGACAAGGTTTTCACTTGGGGAATGTACGATCGCATTCTGGCAACGGATGGCGTGGATGCGGCCAATCAGGCGCAGGAAGATGCATTGAGTGCGGGAAAAGTGCTCATTAAAGATTGTATTGCCGATGCGTTCCTTCAGGAGATTCTTCTGTATCCAAAGCAGCATTCGGTAGTTGCCACCCTCAACCTGAACGGAGACTACGTTTCGGATGCGTTGGCTGCTTGCGTAGGAGGAATCGGAATTGCGCCTGGAGCAAATATCAACTACGCAACGGGTTACGCCATATTTGAAGCGACCCACGGAACTGCCCCAAAATTGGCAGGTAAGAACATGGTCAATCCAAGTTCCATCATTCTTTCGGGGGCGATGATGTTCGAATACATGGGATGGACAGAAGTTTCCAAACTCATTGAAAATGCCGTGGAGAAAGCAATTGCCAGCAAGCGCGTTACGTTCGATTTTCATCGATTGATGGAAGGCGCAACGCTACTTTCAACATCCGAATTCGGTGATGAGATCATCGCCAATATGTGATGAGAAAATGCAAAGCTGAAATCGACCTGAATTTTATTGAGAATTGCGACTTGCAACTCGAAACTATTTATTTACATTTGCAGCCCTAAAATTTGACTACGAGAAGCAATGGCTAATCACAAATCATCTCTTAAGAGAATCCGCTCAAGCGAAACCAAGCGTTTGAGAAACAAATACATCCACAAGACAACACGTAACGCCATCAAGGAATTGCGTGGTCTTACCGACAAGAAAGCTGCGGAGGCCCAATTGCCTAAAGTGGCTGCGTTGGTGGATAAATTGGCCAAGAACAACATCATTCACAAGAACAAGGCTTCAAACCTTAAGTCTAAGTTGACCGTGCATGTGAACGGTCTGTAAGCCATTCACTTAAGAAATAGAAAAGCCCTGTTCCCTTCGGAGCAGGGCTTTTTGTTTGTTACAATCCGTACTTTCGGTACGGCATGGAACAGTATCAAGCATTGAAAGGAATCCGATCGTGGGCGGAAGACGACCGTCCACGGGAGAAACTTCTACTGAAAGGAAAATCCGCGTTGAGCGATGCAGAACTGATCGCCATCCTTATCGGTTCGGGAAGTGCCGATGAGACGGCCGTTGACCTGTCGAAACGAATTCTGCAAAGTCTGAACAATCAACTTTCCGACCTTGCCAAACTTTCTGTGAAAGACCTTACCAAGTTCAAGGGCATCGGTGAAGCCAAGGCCATCAGCATTATTGCTGCGCTGGAATTGGGCAGAAGACGAAAGGATTCTGAACCTGAGAAACGCATCAGAATCACCGACAGCCGTTCGGCATTTGAGGTGGTCTATCCGCACCTGAGCGACCTGCATCACGAGGAGTTCTGGGTCATTTATCTCAATCGCGCCTGTAAAAGTCAACTAATTCGGTAATGATTTTCTAAAGTTAAGAGGTATGTCATTTATTCCTTGATGATGCCTCATTTCGTTGTAGTAAAAGAGATATTGTAGGAGCTCATCCTTCAGTTCCTCAACGGTGTCATAGTGT
>WGMW01000001.1 GCA_016124845.1 Flavobacteriales bacterium | reverse complement strand
ACCTACAGGAGCCACGGGCGCAGCAGGAACAAACGGTGCAGATGGTGCAACAGGTCCAACAGGACCTACAGGAGCCACGGGCGCAGCAGGAACAAACGGTGCTGACGGTGTAACTGGTCCAACAGGACCTACAGGAGCCACAGGCGCAGCAGGAACAAACGGTGCGGATGGTGCCACAGGACCTACGGGACCGACAGGCGTTGGTATTGCGCAGACACTTTCGCTATCTGGCAGCGACCTGACGTTGAGTGATGGAGGTGGTACTGTCAGTATCAATGATGCAGATGCCGATTCTACCAATGAATTGATTTCTTCAGTAGTCCTCAATGGGATGGACCTTGAGATCACCGAGGCCGGAGCCACCACTACCACAGACCTTTCGCCATTGGTCAACAACAGTGGTCATTGGACACTCACGGGAGCAGACATCTCCAAGTCAAATACAGGCAATGTCGGTGTAGGACTGACAAATCCGCACCACACAATGGCGGTTGGCAATACCGATTCAACAAGCTCTTTTTCCATAGGCCATATCGGCAACTTCAACGAAGTCTATTCAGGAGGACTCATATTCTCGGAAGATATTGCCTACAGTGGTGGTGATTGTGGAATACGGATCGTGCATAATGGTACTACCAATTCCATCTACTTTACAGGAGGATGTACCACCTTCGGTGATACGGCCATACGCGTAAACCGAAGTGGGTACACCAACATTCGCAACCTGCGGTTGGGAACAGATTACAACAATATCTCATCTATTCCTTTGAGCGTGGATGGGCTGTCTTCATTTAACGGCAATATGACCATTACCGGAGATCTTAATGTAACTGGAAACATTTCCAAAGGTGGGGGAACGTTCAAGATCGATCATCCCTTGGATCCGACAAACAAATACCTGGTACACAGTTTTGTGGAATCTCCCGATATGATGAACATCTACAGCGGCAATGCTACCACGGATGCCAACGGCTATGCTACGGTAGAGCTACCGGGCTATTTTGAAGCGGCAAACAAAGACTTCAGGTATCAACTGACGGTTATTGGAACATTTGCCCAAGCAATTGTGAAGCAAAAAATCAGCAACAACAGATTTGTAATTCAGACCAATGAACCGAATGTTGAAGTGAGCTGGTCTGTAACGGGTGTGCGGGCAGACAAGTATGCCAATGCAAACAGAGTTGTGCCCGAATTGGAGAAGGAGTTGAAGGGAACGTACCTGCATCCTGAACTGTATGGTGCATCCAAGGATGATCAGGAATTTGTGCGTAAGGCTCAGATCGCTGAACAGGAAGCTGAAAAGCATCCGGTCGGTGCCGATGGTCAGAGATAATATCTGCCATGAATGACAACGGAAGAGGCTGCCTTATCGGGCAGCCTCTTTTTTTATCCGATTCCGTTAACAGTGGTCTGGGCGAGCAGCTTTGTTTCTACGGTGAGAACGCTACGCTTAGTTCCCGATCGTCCTGCTTGGGGGACACTAGAACCGACCGAAGGAAGCTCATGGCCAAAGGACATAATTTACTGACCGGTGGGTTGCTTTGCGCCTTTGCGCCTTTACCGCCTCTGGCAATGAGACCGCTGCGCTTAGTTGCGAGAAATGACCGTGAGCGGAGCGAACACTCTCTGCGGCTCTGTGGCTCTGTGTGAAAAACCGTGAGCGAAGCGAAACTCTGCTCCTCTGCGCCTCTGCGTGAAAATCCTTCGATACAATTTTCCCGAAAAAGGAAAATCACTCAGGATGACCCGCGCACTCCTTTGCGTCTTTGCGGCTTTGCGAGAACCATCCGTGAGCGGAGCGAACCTCTGCTCCTCTGCGCCTCTGCGTGAAAGCAGCTTTTGGCTTATAGCTATTGGCCATTGGCAAAAAAAACACACCCCCTGCCCCCTCTCGAAGAGGGGAAAGCGCTCGATCCGGCCTTTTCTCTTTATCTCTGCGGCTCTGTGTGAAAATAGCTTTTGGCTTTCGGCCATTGGCAGTTGGCGAGAAATGACAGTGAGCGGAGCGAACACTCTCTGCGGCTCTGTGGCTCTGTGTGAAACCAAACTGAGCGAAGCGAACACGCTCTGTGGCTCTCTCCTTCTCTATTCTCCTCTGTGTAATAAAACCCTTTGCGGCTTATCGAGAGACAGACACTTATCTGAAGAACCAATAAAGCGCCACGGTGCTTAGGAAGATCAACGCGCTCCAAACAAGTACGGTACGGCTGGGTTTCATGTCGTAGCCTTCGTTTACGGGATAGGTGATCTCGCGGGTATCCGGTTTGAAAGCGGAAATGACCATCATGATCAAGGAAACGTAGCAGAAGCTGTAAGCCATATGATGTAGGAAGGATGTCTCGGGGAAATAAGTTCGCATGAGAAGATAGATCGGAATGTTGGCGAGCATTCCAACGGTCACGGCCACAGGCGAAATTTTATTGGAAAAAAGTCCGAGGAAAAAAGCCGCAACGATTCCCGGTTGGATACTTCCCCACCACATCTGGATGTACTTGTAAAGACCTTCATCTTGAAAATTGGCTACAAATGGAGCACAAAGACAAGAGATGATCACAAAGACAATGGTCACCACCTGACCGACTCTAATGTAATGCTTGGAATCGCCATCGGACTTGATCAGCGGCTTGTAAAAATCGATGGTGAAGATGGTGGCTGCGGAATTGAGCAGCGAATCCAGCGTGCTCATGGTGGCACCGAACAGGGCCGCGAACATGATTCCGATCAACCCCGTGGGCAACAGGTTCTTGAGCAGTGTTGGGTAGGCAAGGTCTGCGTTCGGGATCTGGTCGGCATAGAGTTCGAAGGCAATGATGCCCGGAAACACCACGATCATAGGCATGATGAGCTTGAGGCTGGCCCCGAAAAGCACGCCCTTCTGCCCTTCTGCCAAACTCTTGGCCGCCAAGGTGCGTTGCGTAATGAACTGATTCAGCCCCCAATAGAAGATGTTGGGCAACCACATGCCACCGACAAACACGGCTGTCCAAGGTAGTTCGGGGTGATCGGCAGGAAGCACGGTATGCAAACGCCCTGACGACATCTGTACGAAGCTGTCCCATCCGCCCACAGCATCCATGGCCAAAAAGGTGACAATGACACCCCCGATGAGCAGAGCCGTTCCCTGCAAAACATCGGACCACACTACGGCCTTCAGTCCGCCATACACGGTATATAACCCCGCAATGGCCCCGATGACCCACACGCCTACGGTCATGTCTATATCGAAGATGGTATTCATGGCCAGCGCACCTGCATACAGCACCGTGGCCATGGTAACGCCCGCGTACATGAACAGCAGTCCGAAGCCCATGATCATGCGCGGCCACTTGTTGTAACGGTACTCCAAAAACTCAGGAATGGTGTAGATGCCCGACCGCAGGAAGCGCGGCAAGAGGAACAGTGCCACAATGATGAGCGACAGGGCCGCGATCCATTCGTAACTGGCGATGGCCAGCCCGATATCGGCCATGTAGCCCTGCCCTGCCATCCCTACAAAATGCTCGGTGGAAATGTTGGAAGCAATGAGCGAAAGCCCGATCATCCACCACGTAAGTCCTCTTCCCGCAAGGAAGTAATCTTCGGAGGTCTCCTCTTTTCGTCCCGCCCAGAGCGAAACACCGATGACCAATAAGATGAAGCCGACAAAGGTGGCGAGGTCGATAATGCTGAAATCCATGGTTCAAAATTGGTTACGCGCTAAACTACGACAAGTTGGGTTAGTTGAGTCAGTTGATACAGTTGATGGAGTTTACAGAGTTTACAGAGTTTATAAAGTTGATAGAGTTGATAGAGTTGACAAGAGATAGAGAGATAAGGAATTAGCGAATGAATCTCGGTGTAGTTTGGCGAAACAACCCACATGAGCGAAGCGAATACTCTGTGCAACTCAGTCTCTCCGTTCTTCTCTGTGTGATCACCTTGATGAGCGGAGCGAATCTCTTTGCGCCTTTGCGCCTTTGCGAGATGTAGACCATGAGCGAAGCGAATAAAACTCTACGCGCTCTTTGCGCAACCTTGGCGTCTTTGCGGTTAAACACCATGAGCGGAGCGAATGATCCGTATTGGAATTCTGCCAGTAAATGCTAACTTAAGGGTATGCCAAACAAACGCAAATACAGTTGGTTGCCCGTGCTTTTCGGGTGCTTGAACGCTTTTTCCGCCTATGCGCAACAGCCATGCAACATCGGTAAACCCAATGGTGACCCGGTGCGGCTGGACAATTGGACCAACATCATCATTTATGTCATTGTTCCGATCGTGGTGATGGTGCTCTATGTCATCTGGAGACGCAGAAAACAGCAAGGCAAAGATCAGTAACAGCGGTTCAGCTGGTTTTCAACATCGGAAGTTGTTCTTTGGGAATCTCCACGGCCACTTCATTCCTTCGGTTGAACAGCTGAAATGGTGGATTGTAACCCATGTACCAAGGGGACGAGATAGGTTCGATGCCCATCTGACTGAGCTTGGCCATGAGTTGGTCGGTATGCTTTCGGATGCTGCGGTCATTGGCCAACCACCGAACCGGAGGGCCATCACATACTTCTCCCCGCTTTCGCGGAATCGGATGCCACGGTCGTTGGGCCTGGGCAGCGTTTCCATCTCCATTCCTTTGGGCATCACAAAACTCATTTCGGAACCTGAGCCATCAAAGGTCATGTGTACGGGCGAGGTCATGGCAATGGACTGCTTCTTCTCATTCCCACCGAAAATGTAGCCTGCAAGCACACGGAAATGCTGATTGGCGCTGCTGCGATATTCGTTGGATGAACCATGCACGGTGGCCATGATGGCCGATGGGTAGTAGCGGGCTTCCACCTGCTGTTGCTTCCAAAGTACTTCGTAGGGTTGTGTCTCTGTCTTTGCCATGTTTGAACTTATATATGCCTGCACAGCTGCCAAGATCAGAAGCAGTACACCAAGCGCGATGAATACTTTTTTCATTGATGCGTCATCATGTGCATCTAACAGATCCATGGTGCGTTGGTTCACACAGGCGGGGGCCGAAACGAAAACCTTTTGGAGCAAGCGTTGTTTCCCTGCAAACGGAACAGATGTCGGACACCATCCTGCAAATAGCCGCCCTGCAGAAGTACTACGGAACATTCCATGCCCTGAAAGGCGTGGACATGGAAGTGCGCAAGGGAGAGATCTTTGGCCTTCTTGGGCCGAACGGTGCAGGCAAGACCACCATGATGCGAATGCTGGTGGGACTGATACGCCCAAGCGCTGGGAAGGTGCGCTACTTCGGCAAGATGGAGCTGAAAGACCTGAATGAGGTGCTTCCGCGCATCGGCTGCATCATCGAAGAACCCAAGTTTTACCCGTACCTGAGCGGCAGATGGAATTTGAAGGTGGCGGCCCAATACTTCCCGAATGTGATCGGTGAGGAACGCTTGGATGAGATGATCGAACTGGTGGGACTGAAAGGTCGGGAGAACGACCGCGTTTCCACCTACTCGCAAGGCATGCGCCAACGGCTGGGAATTGCTCAGGCCATGCTGAATGACCCTGAACTGATCTTTTTGGACGAACCTACCAACGGATTGGACCCGAAGGGCATCATTGAACTTCGCCAGCTCATCATCCGACTGAAGGAGGAGTTCGGGAAAACCGTGATCATCTCTTCGCACATTCTCTCTGAAATTGAGGAAATGGCAGACAGCATGGCCATCATCAACCACGGGAAATGTGTGGCACAGGGTAAGGTCTCTGAACTGCTTGCCAAGAACACGGTGACCGTAAGCGTGGAAACGGACGACCAAGTGGCGGCCAACGTAGCATTGAAGAGTCTCGGTTACGAACCGACCTTGGATGGGAAGACGTTGATCTTTCAGGCAGATGTGGAACAGATACCGCATGTGGTGGAAAAACTGATCCATGCCGAGAGGAAGATCTACCGACTGGATCACCGAAGGAAACTGGAAGACTACTTTCTCAAACTCACGGCAGCATGATCCGCATCTTACAGGCAGAGATCATCAAAGCATTTGCCCGCCCGAGAAGTTATATCGGCATGGCTTCCATTGTGGCGTTGGTGGTGCTTATCGACACTTCGTTCTACTTTACGGGCAGCGAATACATCGACCTGCTTTTCCAGAGTTTCGATCAGGTGTTCTCGCTGGAGGGAACCATCATCAACGGAAATCTTATCTGTTTCATCATTCTGCAAACGCTCATCATCCAACTGCCGCTGCTGGTGGCATTGGTCACAGGCGACCTCATTTCGGGCGAATCGGCCATGGGAACCTTGCGTTATGCGCTTACCAAACCCATCAGCCGCTTCAAATTCATCACCTACAAATGGATAACGGCCATGCTCTACGTGCTGGGAATTCTCCTCCTGTTGGGAATCTTCGCTTACGGGGTTTCGTTGGTCGTATTCGGCCCTGGCGACCTGTTGGTATTGAATGCGGACGGATTGGTGGTACTGCGCAATGCCGATCTGTTCTGGCGGTTCATCGCAGCGTTTCTCTTTGCGTTCATCAGTCTTACCACGGTGGCTTCGCTTTCGCTGATGTTCTCGGCCTTTTCGGAAAACAGCGTGGGTCCCATTGTTCTTACCATGGTGGTGATCATCGCATTTACCGTCATCAGCAGTTTCGAGATGAGTTTTTTCGACCCGATACTGCCATTTCTCTTTACCAATCACATGCACCTATGGCGCAGATTGTTCTCCGACCCCGTGCCCATGGCCGAGATCATGCGGTCGGCAGGAGTTCTACTCTTTCACTCCGCCCTGTTTTTTGGCATTACCCAATATCACTTCAATCATAAAGACATCATTCAATGAGAACGATCATCACCCTATCGCTGCTTGTCCTGTGGCACGCAGGTTTTGCGCAGGATGCCAATGCCATTTTGGAAAAGGTCCGTAGCAGGTTCGATGCCATCCATGACCTGAAATGCGATGTGGAAATGAAATTCGACATCCCCGGAGTGGCCATCGACCGCATATCGGGCAAGATGATCTACAAGAAGCCCGATAAGTTCCGTGTTCGTACCAAAGGACTCATCTTCCTGCCCAAACAGAACCCGTTCTCTCAGTTGGAGATTCTGAGTGATGAATCGGCCTACATGGCCATTTTCGCGGGTACGGCAACTGTGAACGGGATCGATTGCAACGTCATCAATATCATTCCCAACAACAGCGAGGACCTGGTGCTGATGAAACTGCTGATCGGGAAAGACGACAACCGCATTCACCTTTCAGAATTGACGCTGAAGCGGGAAGGAACGGTGAAATACACCAACAGCTATGCTTCTGCCGACCAGTTCATTCCTACTTCCATGGAGTTTGAGGCCGATTTCAAACGGTTCAAAATGCCCAAGGCCATCAGTGGCGATTTCAGCAGTAAGCCCGTTCGGGAAGAAGAAGGTCAGAGCAAGTACGAGACAGGCCATGTGCTCATGACCATCTCAAACTTGGAGCTGAACAAGAAGATCGATGATGCTGAATTTGAGGATAAGGATTCTTAAAAAGGTCATCAACATTTTCATTTTGAATTAGATTGGTCAATCCTCCTGTACAAGAGCCAAGCATTTGCCAAGACAGAATAACTTTCGGTCAAAGACGGAAGGGGTTTGCAGGTTATTCCCTCAACAGAAATCGACAAACGGTATAACCAAATTGCGTGTATTTGGTAACTAAAGTGACATTCGTTTTTAAACCAGATGCGAACTTTAGAGCATCAAAACGCAAATAATTCAATGACTTCCACATTCGTACTCGCCCTCCTCAAAAAAGGCACAGTAGCACTTTTTATTACCGCTTCTTCTGCTGGAACTTTATGGTGGGCAGCGAACATGGTCAGTTTCTGAGAGCTGCATCTCAGCTGTTAGGCCGTCAACCTCAGGCCGTGCTTTACGTTCTATCTTTGCATAAATGAGGTTTTGCCTGTTCATACTGCTTTTTGTCCCTCAATTGGTCATCGCTCAGAAATGGGTGGCCATTGATGATGATATTGCGCCCATTGACCGCAAGGACGCGCTCATGCGCCAGCCTGCCGGCACACTTGGCACAGACACCACGGAGATCAAGCAGTTTCTGATGGATGAGGTCGATAACCTCAAAGCACCGAATGTCGGGTTGGCCCTTGAGAATTTCGCTCAAAGCCCAAAGGCCAAACATTATCGGTTTGTGCAGACCCTGAATGGCCGAAAGGTGTTCCGTGGTTCCGTAAAACTGAATGTGGGCAATGACGGAAAGATCCTGAGTCTGTTCGATCACACCTTCGGCATACAGAATGATGTGGATGCCACTTTCCCCGACCATGGTCCATATCATGAAGGGTTGGCCGTACACTACCGCGAACCGCACAACGGTATTTTGGATCATTATAATTTGGAGGAAGTTTATTTTGAGGAGAATGGGCTGTTGATACCGGCCATCCGTTTGGAAGTGGCAGAAAAAACCGATCGTTACTATGAGTTGGTTCTGAACAAGGACGTGAAAGTTGTTTACCAGAACGACCTTCTCTGCTATGCTGCACCACAGGACACTACCGTTACCGTTTGGGTTTTCAATCCGGATCCACTCACCACTGCCCATCAAAACTATGGTGCGCCCTATGCAGATGCGGGCGATCAAGACATTCTGCAATTGAATGCCGAGCGGATCGCTGTTGAAGTGCCCGCCACGTTTGAAAACGACACCTTCTTTCTGCGCAACGATTTCGTGCAGATACGTGACTTCTCGTTCCCTGACGTTGCACCCGTTACAAGCATAACTCCTGAATTCAATTACACGCGTGCCGAATCAGGTTTTGAGGACGGAAACGCTTTTTACCACCTCACCACATTCCAGCAATACATCCAATCGTTGGGTTTTACGGATCTTGCCAATTACCGAATAGATGTGGATCCGCATGCGCTCAATGGTGCCGACAATTCCAATTTCAACGGAGCTTTCAATCCACCTCAACTCAAATTCGGGGAAGGCGGTGTGGATGATGCGGAGGATGCCGATGTCATTATTCACGAATATGGTCACGCCATCAGTAATTCAGCAGCTCCCAACACGAACGTTGGCGGTTCTGAACGGTCTGCGCTGGATGAGGCGCTGGGAGATTACTTTGCGTCCTCGTATTCGCGCTACCTGAGTACCTTTCGTTGGGCGGATGTATTTACGTGGGATGGGCATAATGAGTATTGGGGCGGACGCAGTTCGGTAAGCAACGACCATTACCCGGAAGACCTTACCAACAATCTTTATGGAGATGCCGACATCTGGTCGGCCACGTTGATGCAGATCTGGGGCGACATCGGCCGTGAGGCCACCGATGCCATCATGCTTCAGACCACGTACAGTTTTGCAACCGGAATGACCATGCCGCAGGCTGCCCTGGCATTCATTCAGGCCGATACGCTGCTTTTCGGAGGCGCGCACCACGACCCGATCTACCAGCGCATGTTCGATCGAGGACTGCTGCCCGCTTCCATCGGTATTGATGAAGTGAATCCGCAGGAAGAAACTTTCCGCGTATTCAACACCAAAGGGTTCGCCTCCGGAACACAACCTTTGCGTATTGTTTCCGACAAGGGCATCAGCGCCAATCTTTACAATGCGCTGGGACAACGGCTACAGTCCTACTCCGCTCCCAATGGCGTGCTGCATGTGCCGTCCAATGGTTTGCAAAGCGGAGTTTACATCTTGGAGCTCTCCAACGACAAAGACCGCAAGGCCATCAAACTGGTAAAGAATTGAGTTCGGAAAGAACCAAGATCTCCATTCTGATGCCAGTTAAGAATGCTGGCCCGTTTCTGGAAGAGTGCCTGAATTCCATCATCGAGCAAACAGAAACCGACTGGGAACTGATTGCCGTGAATGACGGCTCCATAGACGATAGTCCAACCATACTTAATCGGTTCGCGGAGCGGGACAAGCGCATCAACGTTCTTGATCGTAATGGTTCGGGGATCATTGATGCGCTGCGAACGGCTTACGCCAACAGTTCTGGTGAACTGATTACACGAATGGATGCGGACGACCGCATGGTTCCGCAGAAACTGCAAACGCTGAAGCAGAATCTACTGGATGTAGGAAAGGGAAATCTTGCCACGGGACTCGTAGAATACTTCTCCAAAAATGAACTGGGAGACGGCTATCGTAAGTATGAACAATGGCTGAACGGCCTCACTGCGGAAGGCAACAACTACACGGAGATCTACAAGGAATGTGTGATCCCATCGCCCTGCTGGATGGTGTATCGCGAAGACCTTGACCGTTGCGGAGCCTTCGAACTGGACACTTACCCAGAGGATTACGACCTCTGCTTCCGTTTCTACGCGCAAGGATTGAAGGTGATTCCAACCACGAAGGTGCTGCACCATTGGCGCGACCATTCCTCGCGCACGTCACGCAATCATCCGCATTATGCCGACAACCGCTTCTTGGAACTGAAGCTCAACTGGTTCTTAAAACTCGACCACGACCCGCAACGGCCTTTGGTGCTTTGGGGCGCGGGAAGCAAAGGCAAATCCTTGGCCAAGTTGCTGACGGAAAACCACGTTCCATTCCATTGGGTGTGCAACAACCCCAAGAAGATCGGGCATCTCATTTATGGAGTGGAAATACGCTCTGAGCAATTCCTCTCTGAACTGGAAAACCCGCAGGTCATTGTGTCGGTGGCCAATCCGCAAGAACAGGCGGAGCTTAAAGATCTGCTTGGAGAACGGGCGTATTTCTTTTGCTGAAGCTATCTTAATCTCACCTCGAACCAACGGTATCCTTGCTAATGTTTTTTCGCTCCGCCTGAACCTTATCCTACTATTAATGTCTCATCATCGAAAACTTTGGAAACTTTTAACATTAAAATCGTTTCCGTGGTTTTTTAAGCTATACATTTGCACCGCCAAAAATGGAAGCGAAAGCAAAAAATATCATCGAGCAGGTCATTGCACTCTTTATGCAGTACGGTGTAAAAAGCCTGACCATGGATGACATTGCGCGCCATTTGGGCATTTCAAAGAAGACGCTATACCAAGTGGTGCCTGATAAATCGGAACTGGTTGCAAGGGGTATTCAGTTTTACATCGACCAGGACATTTGCGAATTGGAGGCGATGCACGGGGAGAGTGAGAATGCGATCGAGGAGATGTTCCTTATCTCGCAGAGAGTAAGCGAACACTTACAGAAGATGCATCCCTCCATCCTTTTCGATCTGGAGAAATATTACCCGAAGGCATTCATCATCTATCAGGAATACAAACTGAAAACCATATTGGGTTCGCTTACCCGAAATATGGAAGATGGCATTGCGCAAGGACTATACCGCGACAACATCAATATTCCAATTGTAGCAGCGCTTTACGTTGGCCGTATGGATCTGATATTTGACCAAAAGTTCTTCCCGGCCAACAAGTACAGTCCCACCGATGTGTATTTCGAGGCCATCCGCTACCACATCCGCGGCATTGCCAGCGATAAGGGCATCGAATACCTGAAAGACAAATTCAAAACGTTAGACACGCAGCATCCTATATTCTGATATGAGACAGACCATCCTCATTGTTCTAAGCAGCATTCTATTTGTTCACCAGGCGTTGGCCCAAGATGGCAGCGTGATGGACCTGAGTGTGGAAGAAGCCGTAAAATATGCTTGGGAGAACAGCCAGAAGGCAAAGACAGCAGACATTAATATTGAGCAGGCCGATAAGGATGTTTGGATCCAGGCAGCCCGCGGACTACCGCAAATCAATGGAGCGTTGAACTTCAACAACTTCATTCAACTGCCAACCACGGTAACTTCTGGAAACTCGTTCTTCCCAGATTACCTCACTACCTTCTTGGGCGGGGTTTCGCAGGCAACGGGTGTTCCTATCAATGCACCACAGACCGACCCGAACCAGCCTACCACGTTCAAATTCGGGCAGAAGTACAACATGGACATTGGTGCAACGGCCACGTTGCAACTGTTCGATGGTTCTTACATCATTGGGGTGAAAGGCGCCAAAGGCTATCAGAAGATGACCCGCGACATGGCCAAAATGACCAAGAACGAGATCAAGACCACCGTGGCGCAGTCGTATTACACATCGCAGATCGCCAAGGAGAATGTCCGTCTTCTGAAAGAGAACATTGCCAATACGGAGAAAACGGTTTCAGACACAAAAGCCCTCTACGAGAACGGCTTTGCGGAAGAGATGGATCTGGAACAATTGAATCTGTTGATCAACGGGTTGAAGAACAGATTGAACATGGCCGAGCGACAGCACACGGCCACGCTCAACATGCTCAAATACCAGATGGGAATGCCTGTGAAAACGGAGATCGCCCTATCAACCGACCTTGAGACGCTCTGGACCATGCAAACACCTGACGAACTGTTGACCATGGACCTGGACCTGAACAACAATATTGCTTATGATCTGGTGAAGCAGGATGTGGTAATGCACGGCTACCTCGTCAAACTGGAAGAGGCCAAATATTACCCACGACTGAATGCGTTTTTCGATTACAAGCGACAGGCGTACCGTCAGAAGTTCGACTTCTTCGATTTCAGCAAATCGTGGTACCCACAAACGCTTTGGGGCGTGAAACTGACAGTTCCTATCTGGGATAACCTCGGTGCTGCGGCCAGTATGAAAAAGGCCAAGTTGGAACAGCAGAAGATCAAGAACAAACTGGCAGACATGGAACAGGCTTTGACGCTTCAGGCCATTACCGCCAAGGACAACTTCCGTTCTGCATTGGAACAATTGGAGGTAAGTCAGGAGAACATCGAGCTTGCCTCTCGCATCCAACAAAAGACCTTGGTAAAATACCAGGAAGGATTGGCCACCAGCATGGAGCTGACCACGGCCGAAAACCAACTCATTCAGGCCCAGGCAGAATACGTGAACACGCTTTTCTCTGCCATGGATGCCAAACTCGAACTGAAAAAAGTACTTGAAAACAACTGATAGAAACGCCATCAACACTATGAGAACACACATTTTTATACTTGCTGCCCTATTGGGATTGAGCGCCTGCGGAGGCGAAAAGACGCTTGAAGAAAAAAAGGCGGCCCTTGATGCCAAAAAGGTAGAACTGGCCAAACTCCAGAACGAGATCAATAAAATGGAGGAAGAACTGATGAAGGGCGATTCTTCGTTACTGAAACAAGAGGATGAAGGTATCCTTGTGGCCGTCAAGGAGTTAGTGCCGCAGCACTTCGAGCATTTCTTCAATGTGAACGGAAGCATCGAGGCCATGGAGATGGCGCGCGTAAGCCCAGAACAGGGAGGTCAGATCAAGGAGATCCTTGTAAACGATGGCGACCACGTAACTGCTGGTCAGGTGCTGGTGAAACTGAATACCAGCGTGCTTCAAAGAAGCTTGGATGAAGTGAACAATGGCATTGAGCTGGCGCAGACCGTTTACAACCGTCAGGCCAACCTTTGGGAGCAGAAGATCGGTTCGGAAATGCAGTATCTGCAGGCCAAAAACAACTTGGAAAGCCTCATTAAGAAAAAGGAAACGCTGCTGGCGCAAATGGGCATGAGCATCATTAAAGCGCCATTTGACGGTATTGTGGACGTAGTGAACCAGAAGGTGGGAGAACTGGCCGCACCTGGAATGCCTGTGCTGACCATGGTGAACATGAAGCAGATGAAAGTGAAGGTGGATGTTTCGGAGAACTACGTTCAGTCGGTGCGACCAAGAGCCATGGTAGATGTGGAATTCCCTTCTTTCGGTTATTCCACCAAGGCTCCGATCGCCACTGTTGGAAACATCATCAATCCAGCCAACCGCTCATTTGAGGTGGAAGTTCGAATCCCGAACTCAGAAGGTATTCTGAAACCAAATGGCGTGGCGGTGCTGCGCATCAAAGATTTTGAAGCTGATAGTGCGTTGGTCGTGCCAGCGATCACCATTGGTAAGGATGCCAAAGGCGACTTCGTATTTGTGGTGAAGGAAGAAGAAGGAAGGCCGAAAGCGGTGAAAACCTACGTGAAGACGGGTCGCACCAGCGAAGGCCACACCATGATCGTGGAAGGACTTTCAAAAGGCACCCGAGTGGTTGTGGAAGGTTTCAATGAAATTGCCAATGGCGATTTTGTAAAAGTTCAAGGGTAGATATGAAATTGATCAAATCCTCCGCCTCGTACCTCGGCATCCGCCTTAGGCGGAAGGATCAGCGCAGTTCCCCCTTCCAAGGGGGTGTCACGAAGAGAAACGAAGTGACGGGGGATTAAAGAATCGAAACGAATATGAGCAACGAAACAACAGAAAAGAAAGGTATGCTGAAGGAGTTCGGGCTATCGACCCTCTCTCTCAACAACAGCACCAGCATCCTCATCCTCACGATCCTTATTGTTGTGGGAGGTCTTCTCGCCTACTCCACCATGCCGAAGGAGCTTTTCCCCGAGGTGGTGATGCCGCAGATCTACGTTCGTACTGTCTATCCAGGGAACTCGCCTGTGGATATCGAGAACCTGATCACACGACCGATCGAGAATGAGATCAAACCGCTGAAAGGCATCAACGAACTCACTTCTACTTCCGTTCAGGACAATTCCATCATCATTGTGGAATTTACCACGGATGTGGATGTGGATGACGCGCTCCAAGATGTAAAGGATGCGGTTGACAAGGCCAAAAATGAGCTTCCGACCGACCTCGACATGGATCCGATGGTCATGGATGTGAACATGTCGGAAATGCCCGTTATGAACATCAACCTTTCGGGAGATTACAGCTTGGATGACCTGAAAGATTACGCAGAACTGTTGCAGGACCGCATGGAAACCATCTCGGAGCTTTCATCGGTGGACATCCGAGGAGCGCTGGAACGCGAGATCAACATCAATGTCGATGTCAATAAAATGGAGCAGGTTGAGGTCAGCTTCAACGACATTGAAAGCGCCATCGGCTACGAGAACATGACCATTTCTGGCGGTGACATCCTGATGGACGGTACGCGAAGAACCATCCGTGTTTCTGGGGAATACCGAGATATGGACCAGATCATGAACACCATTGTGAAGGCCGAATTCGGGAACATCATCTACCTGCGCGACATCGCCATGGTTGAGGACGGCTACAAGGACCGTAACAGTTACGCGCGTTTGGGTGGCGATCCTGTTGTTTCACTTGATATTGTGAAGAAATCAGGTGAAAACCTGCTGAATGCCACCGATCAGGTGTTTGCCATTCTGGCCGATGCCAAGAAGCACAACTTCCCTTCGGACCTCAAGATCACCATTACCAACGATCAAAGCGATCAGGTACGTGGACAGCTGCTGAACTTGGAAAACAACATCTATTCAGGTGTGATCCTGGTTGTGCTTGTATTGCTGTTCTTCCTCGGTCTTCGCAACGCACTCTTCGTGGGTATTGCCATTCCATTATCGATGCTGCTCAGCTTCACCATTCTTGCGGCCATGGGCGTTACCATCAACATGATGGTGCTTTTCGCCATGATATTGGCGCTTGGTATGTTGGTGGATAACGGTATTGTGACCATCGAGAACATTTACCGACTGTACTCGCAGGGCATGTCAAAAATGGATGCCGCCAAATATGGTGTAGGCGAAATTGCCGTGCCGATCATCTCCTCTACCGCCACCACATTGGCCGCCTTCTTCCCACTGCTCTTCTGGAACAGCATTATGGGCGAATTCATGAAGTACCTGCCGATGACGTTGATCGCAGTATTGGGTGCTTCGTTGATCGTGGGCTTGGTCATCAACCCAGTATTTGCGGCTCTGTTTATGAAGAAGGAAGAAGACCGCAAGATCAATTTGAAATCACTTTTGATCACGGTTGGTATTGAAGTACTGTTTAGTGCGATATGTTACTTGGTCGATGCCGAAGGCGGACTGAAAATTGGCGATAACACCTACAGCACATTTTCGTTGGGAACAATACTCGCCACCCTTGCCATTCTGACGGTGGTCAATGCGTTCATTCTCCGCCCTGTTTCTTTCTGGTTCCAAGACAGTTTCTTGGTGGTGCTGGAAGACTGGTATCTGAAAACCTTGCGTTTCTCACTCACCTCTTGGAGGCCATTCGCTTTCTTCGGTGGAACGGTGGTTCTGCTTCTTGCGTCATTTGTGATTGTTGGAATTGTCGGTCCAAAGGTGGAGTTCTTCCCTGCCAACGATCCGAAATACATCAACGTTTTCATCGAATCGGCTACGGGAACAGACATTGAAAAGACCAACGAAGCGGTACTTGATATTGAAGCCGAGGTGAATGAGATCATCGAGCCGTACATGGCTTCTGTCAATTCGGTGATGACCAACATCGGGTCGGGTTCTACCGACCCACGCGATGGTCCTCCAGCAGGCGAAACGCCAAACAAGGCCAAGATCACCATCTCGTTCAAACCATTTGAGCAGCGGGAAGGTATTTCCAGTTCTACCGTGATGCGCGACTTGAGCGAGAAGCTGAGCAAACGTCCTGGAATCATCGTCAACGTTCAGAAAAACCGTGAAGGACCTCCCGCAGGGAAACCGATCAACATTGAAGTGAGCGGTGAGAATTTCGATAAACTGATTGCGCTTACGGAAGAACTAAAAGGCAAGATCGAAGAACAGAAGATCCCAGGTGTGGAAGGATTGAAACTCGATCTTGAAACTGGCAAACCAGAACTGTTGGTGAACATCGATAGAGCACGTGCCAGAACCTTCGGACTGAGCACCGCACAGATCGGTGGAACATTGCGAACCGCTCTGTTCGGAAAAGAGATCAGTAAGTTCAAAGAAGGCGAGGATGAATACCCGATCATCTTGAAATTGCAGAACGAGTATCGTTATGATGTGGCCTCGCTTCTCAACCAAAAGATCACCTTCCGCGATATGACCACAGGCAAGATCAAGCAGGTTCCCATCTCGTCTGTGGCAGATATTTCGTTCTCCAGTTCGTTCGGTTCGGTCAAACGAAGAGACCAGAATCGCACCATCACCATTTGGTCGAATGTGATCGAAGGCTACAATGCCACCGACATCAATGCGCAGATCCAGGAGCAATTTGGAGACTACCAACTTCCAGAAGGATATACACTTCGTTTTACTGGAGAAAACGAAGAACAGCAGAAAGCGGCAGCCTTCTTGGGCAAAGCTTTCATGATCGCCATTGGCCTGATCGTGTTGATCCTTGTGTCACAGTTCAACTCGGCCATCAAACCATTGATCATCATCGGTTCTGTGGCGTTCAGCACCATCGGTGTGTTCTTGGGCATCATCATCTTCGGAGACACTATTTCCGTGATCATGACAGGAATCGGTATCGTTTCGCTGGCTGGCATTGTGGTGAACAACGCGATTGTTCTCATCGACTACATTGACCTGACCCGTGCTCGTAAGCGTGAGGAATTGGGCATGCCTGAAGGAAGTACGCTTCCGCTGAACGAGGCCATCGAATGTATTGTGGAAGGTGGCAAAACGCGTCTGCGTCCTGTATTGCTTACGGCCATTACAACCGTACTCGGACTGCTGCCTTTGGCGACAGGTATGAACATCAACTTCTATACACTGATGAGCGACCTTGACCCGCAGATCTACTTCGGAGGTGACAACGTTGCTTTCTGGGGACCGATGTCGTGGACGGTTGTTTACGGACTTTCGTTCGCCACGTTCCTCACATTGATCATTGTCCCTGTCATGTATCTTCTGGTTGAACGTGTCATCATAGCCTTCACAAATCCTGAGGTTCCCACACCTTCGGTTGCAGAATAATTTTGGCGGGACTTACCTACGATAGCGACCAACAGAAGTGGGATATAATCCGAATGGCGATTGAGCAGCACATGCCTGCCAATCGCATTTTCGGATTCAGGATCCTTGAACTGAAGGAAGGCTTCGCCAAGATACATGTGCCGTTCAAGGAAGAGTTTATTGGCGATTTTTTGCAAGGACTATGGCATGGCGGCATCATTGCCAGCGTTGCCGATTCGGCAGCGGGGATTGCGGCTTCCACGGTTCTTACGGACGCGAGAGACAAACTCAACACCATCGATCTGCGCATTGATTATCTGAGCGGAGCCATCAAGGAAGACATCTACGCGGAAGCGGAATTGCTGAAAGTGGGCAAGCGGATCATCAAAGCCGATGTGAAACTGTATCAGGAATCGAAAGGAACGGTGGCCATTGCGCGCGGGGCGTTCAGTCTGCTGAAGTTTGAGGAATAGGTCTTTTCGCCCAACGACCGAACCATTCAAGCTCTCATCCGTTCCATTAGTCGTGGATACCATCCAGACCACATCCGAACGTCCCACAAATGCCGTGGCATCATGGTTCAGCGAAGCGTGGAAACTCGTTTCGGAGTTGGGCGTGAGCCAAAATGACACACCTTACTTCTCCCGTAAGATCATCCTTACCAATCAGGTTTCGGTCATCATTTTTATTATCGCGCTTCTGCTTACGGGTGGCTTCCTTGCCATCGGTTCGCCACAGGCCACCATCAACTGGTTTCTGTTGTTACTCGGGGTCACCTGGCTGGTGCCGTTCTTGAACTATCTGGACAACCGCGTGCTTTCGCGCCATATTCTGAGCACGGCCCTGCCGCTGTTCTCCGTCATTTTTGTGGGTCATATTCGCGCCATGCATCCCGAATCGGTGCATCCTGCAAGTTTTTATGTCGCCCGCTATTTTCAGATCGCGTTGAGTTTCATGCCCGTTATCTTATTCGGATTTGAAGAACGGAAACACCTGTTCATCTCATTCACGATCAACGTGTTGGTGCTGCTGTTCTACAATCAGATCATGGATCTGATGGGAGCAGGATTGGGCGTGGCCGAACCCATCATCAAAGACCCGTTCTTCGTAAGCATCTCGTCTGTTCTGGGGCTTGCGTTGGTCAGTACAGGATATTTCTTCCTGAATAAAATGAACAGCGAATACGAGGTTCAGATCGAAGGGCTTCTGGACAAGACAGAACAGCAGAACCGCAATATGCAGGACGCGATCAATTACGCCAAGAACATTCAGCAGGTGGTTCTGCCGAAGGATAATGTGCTTGCAAAGCTCAAAGACCGATTGTTCGTAATGTACCGTCCGCTGCATACGGTTTCGGGCGACTTCTACATGGTAGAGGAATCAGACCAGCACATCATCTTCTCCGTTATCGATTGCACGGGACATGGCGTTCCAGGCGCGTTCATGAGCATCTTGGCCAGTTCGGCCTTGCAGCGCTCCATCGACCTTGTCGGCTACCGCGATCCAGAAGTGATCTTGAACAACGCCAACCGCATGTTCCATGAAGACCTGAGCCGTAGTGGAAATCCTGACATCAAAGATGGAATGGACATGGTGATGTGCAGTTTCGATAAGAAAACGAATACGTTGAAAGCCGCTGGCGCCAACCTATGCGTGTATGTGGTGACCGAAGGCGCGGTGGCGGATTACCGAACGGATAAAGGCGGCATCAGCATCGGAAAACCGAACAGAAACTTCAACCCTATTTCCATCAAATTGGAAGAAGGAGACCACGTTTACATTACGTCCGATGGCTACTACGACCAGTTTGGTGGCGAGCGCGATAAGCGTTTGGGCAAGCGCAGTTTCCGCGAAAAGCTCCAAGAATTCTCATGCCTGAGCATGCCTGAGCAGCACGAGAGGTTTGTTTCCTTTTTTGATGAATGGAAGAACGGCAGTTTTCAAGTAGATGATATTTGCCTGATCGGTTTCAGGGTTTAAATGCTACTTTGGGGAGCTAATTCTCACGTTATGTCATCATCCAAAAAAGGCCGCGTTACAGGTATTGGCGGCATCTTCTTCAAAAGCGAAAACCCAGCAGAACAACGGAAATGGTATGCCGAAAATCTCGGTCTTGCCACCAACGATTATGGTTGCACTTTCGAGTTCAGATTACTGGAAGAAAAGGACAAGAAAGGCTCACTTCAATGGAGTCCGTTTGCGGCAGACACGAAGTATTTCGAACCGTCAAAGCGTGAGTTCATGATCAACTACCGCGTGGAAAACATGGTAGAACTGGTTGAGGAATTGAAAGCCGCTGGCGTAACCATCTGCGATGAGATTGCCGAATACGAGTATGGCAAGTTCGTACACATTCTCGATCCCGAAGGAAACAAGATAGAGCTTTGGGAGCCTGTTTATGAGGAGGCGTGAGGTGTACGGATAACTGTGAGTTCTGAATTGATTCGCAAAAACTCATCTAAGATTCCCCAAATATTTATCTTTTCCAGATAGAACCAATCAATATAAGTTGCAAGGAAACCTGCATAAGATGCATACTGAGTACGGTGAGCCTATTCAGTACAGCCTAAGGTTGGAAGATGGGGAACTGAACATCAATGAACTGCTTGGTAAAAAGGTGGTTATCGAGTTCGATGGTCGCATCAACTGTGTGGCCTGTGGTCGAGCAACCAAGAAGGCTTTCGGTCAGGGATTCTGCTACCCGTGCTTTGCCAATGCTCCGCAAAATGCCGAATGTATTGTGCGACCCGAACTGTGCGAAGGCCACTTGGGCAAGGGCCGCGACCCTGAATGGGAGATGCAGCATCATGTGCAACCACATTTCGTTTATCTGGCGCTCAGTAGCGGATTGAAAGTCGGAATTACACGCTCTACGCAGATACCGACACGTTGGATAGATCAAGGTGCCAGCCAAGCTATCATCTTGGCAGAGGTTCCGTACCGCCAATTATCAGGATTGATAGAGGTGGCATTGAAGGACCATTACAACGACAAGACCAATTGGCAACGTATGCTGAAGAACGAGGTGCTGCAAGAAGACCTCCTTCAGAAAAAGCAAGAGGCCAAGAGCTTTCTACCTACCGAACTGAAGCAGTATGTGAATGATGATGCTCAGGTCTGGGATCTCCACTACCCTACACTCGACACGCCTGCGAAGGTGAAAAGCATCCAACTCGCCAAACAACCAACAATGGAAGGGGTACTTACCGGAGTGAAAGGCCAGTATCTCATCTTCGATAATCAGTACGTTCTCAACATCCGTAACCATTCAGGTTACTACGTGGCAGTTAGTTACTGAGCCGTTAATCGAGGTTATTGGTAACTTGATCTATCAACTTTCAAGTTTCGTCTTCCTTTTTACTATTTTGCGACCCTCTTTTAAAGTTGTGCATGTTCTGAAATTGAATTCATGAAAAGACTTTTACCTACCCTCATATTACTTGGTGTGTTTACGGACGGATTTTCGTTGAATCCAGCGGTTCCTCCAATACCCAATGGCCCAACGGCCACTTGCCAAGACCTTACTGTTCAGCTTGATGGAACAGGAAACTACAGTTTTGCCATCGGGAGTACCACACCACAGGTGGATGTAAGCCAATCGGTTCAGGCCGGATCGTTCACTGGCAACATGGCGTGGCAGTCATTTACCGCTGGTACCGATGGTGTTCTGCACAGCGTAGGACTCACTTTCAGTTCAGCCTATGCCCCTACCACCACAGCAACTGTCAGTATTTATTCGGGTGAGGGACTCGGTGGTACACTTCTCACTCAAATGACATATTCCAATCCGATCTCCTTCAATGCAGGAACTTCAACAGAATTCGTGCTGAAAGAAACGGTCGATGTGGTTTCTGGAAGCCAGTATACCGTGGTTATTGCAGATGGCAGTGCGGCTCCTTTCTCTCTTCAGAAAAATGACGGAGACCCATACGCTGGAGGACGGAACAATACAAGTGCAACTTCTGACTTTGTGTTCAACTCTAAAGTGCTGCAACGTCCGGATGTTGATAACGGCTCGTTTGATAATGCATACGGTGTGGCATCATTTGGTCTGGATGTAAGTTCATTTGATTGTTCGAACTTAGGTGCCAATACAGTTACTCTGACCATTACTGACAATAATGGGGGATCTTCCACCTGTACATCTACCGTTACAGTTGAGGACAATGAAGCCCCTGTTGCTGTCTGTAAGAATATTTCAATAGATCTGGATGGTCTGGGGGACGTTTCGATCTTCACCTACTATATTGATAATGGAAGTTCTGACAACTGCTCCGTGACCCTTTCACTTGACATTACACAATTTGATTGTGGAGATGTTGGCCCCAATACGGTAACCCTTACGGCAGAAGACCCAGCCGGAAATACAGACAATTGTACTTCCACGGTAACGGTTGTTGATGCCACGGCTGCCAATGCCGTGTGTCAAGACAAGACCTTGGTGTTGGACGGTTCAGGTAGTGCCACACTTTTGGTGAGTGACATCAACAATGGTTCTACCGACAACTGTGCGATTGCTACCAAGGTGCTGGACCAGACATCTTTCAACTGTTCGGACATCGGTACAAACACGGTCACTTTGACAATAACGGACGTGAACAGCAATGTTTCGAGCTGTACGGCAACGGTAACGGTTGAAGATAATCAAACTCCGAGCATCACCTGTCCTTCAGACATTACCGTGTGTTCGCTTGATGCAAGTGGTGCAACTGTGACCTATGCAGCAGTAACAGGTTCAGACAATTGTGGCTATACCATTTCGCAAACCGATGCAACAGGACTTACTTCTGGCAGTACGTTCCCAATTGGAACGACCACGCAAGACTGGGGAATTGAGGATGTGGCCGGCAACACCAACTCATGCTCGTTTACGGTAACGGTTGATGCAACACCTGTTGCAGATTACAGCTTTTCTCCTGCCTGCGCAGGCGAATCTGTTTTCTTTACAGACGAATCTACCATCACTTCAGGTTATTCCATCAGCAGTTGGACCTGGAACATGGATGATGGCAGCGGTCAGATAACACTCGTGGACCCGATACATGTATTTGCCGATACGGGCATGTATGATGTGGCGTTGACGGTTGTTTCTGCCAACGGATGTTCAAGCACTTCCACACAAACGGTGCATGTAACTCCTGTTCCTACGGCCTCATTCACCTATGTTGGAGCTTGCGAAGGCAATGCAACCGCATTCACCAACACCTCGACCATTGATGCTGGAACGTTGACCTACGCTTGGGATTTCGGTGACGGAAACACTTCCACAGACCAAGACCCAAGTAATACGTATGCAGTAAGCGGTACGTACACCGTAACACTTACGGTTACTTCGGACAATGGCTGTGAGGATGTGACCACAACCTCTGTCAATGTGGCTGACTCACCTACTGCCCTATTCTCTGCTACCACTGCATGTGAAGGCGATGCAACGGTCTTCACCAACCTGAGCACAGGTGCTGGGACATTGACCTATGCTTGGGATTTTGGCGATGGAAATACCTCAACGGATGCCAACCCGTCAAACACTTACGCAACTGGTGGAACCTATACGGTTGTTCTCACCACAACCAACAATAACGGATGTATTGACACGCATACGGCCGATGTCACAGTGAACAGTCTTCCAAATGTGGACTTCACATTCTCAAACGTATGCGAAGGCACGCAAGCCAATTTCGTCAACACATCTTCATCAGGAACTTACAATTGGGATCTTGGTGATGGAAACAGCAGCACGCTTTCCAATGTGAATCATGCCTACAGCACTTTCGGAACGTATGATGTGACATTGACCGTTACAAGCTCTCAGTTCTGTGTGAATTCGTTGACGCAACAGATTGAGATCTACGACCTGCCCGATTTCACTTTGACACCTACAGATGTTGCCTGCTATGGCGAGATGACGGGTTCAATAACAGCAGTAATTCTTGGCAGTCCTACGCCTCCTTTGGCGTTGAGCCTGAACAACGGCACGCCACAATCGGGATTGACCTTCACGGGGCTATCTGCTGGGAATTATGATGTGACCACCGTAGATGCCAACGGTTGTTCCTTCACGGTTTCGACCACGGTCGATCAACCTGCCGACACGCTGGGAATCAACCTTTTGGGAATGCAGAACAACCTTTGCAACGGTGACAACTCAGGAGAGATCTCAGTAGTTGGAACTGGTGGAACTGCTCCGTACACGTACGCGGTCGATGCTGGAACACCGCAATCGAGCGGTCTTTTCAGTGGGTTGGCTGCAGGGTCTCATGATATTGAGATCGTGGATGCGCACAGCTGTGTTTTCGACACGACCATCATTCTATCCGAACCACCCATACTTCAACTTGGTCTGGTTGCGTCTTCCGACCTTCTGTGTAACGGAGACAACTCAGGAAGCATCAGCGTAGCTTCAACTGGTGGCGTTTCGCCATACGGCTACAACTTGGATGGCGGCACGTATGATGTAGCCGATATGTTCGAAAACCTTGCGGCTGGCAATTACATTGTAGGGACAATGGACGCGAACGGTTGTACCGATACCATTCACGTTACGTTGACAGAGCCAGGCATTTTGATGCTTTCGCTCATCAATAGTGAAAATGCGCTGTGTAACGGACAGGCAAGTGGCTCGATTGAAGTAGCTGCTGCATCTGGAACATCTCCATACCAGTACAGCATGGATGGCGTGAGTTTCCAAGGTTCTGGTGTGTTTGATGGCCTTGGTGCTGGTTCTTACACCTTGACTGTTAGAGATGCCAACGGTTGTACAGATAACCTTAGTGAAACGCTGACAGAGCCGACAGAACTGACGGTTGAGACCAATTCAAGCCCTGTGGCGTGCTTTGGTGAGATGACAGGGGAAATCGAGATCATTGCCGATGGCGGCACTGCAAGTTATGAGTACTCGGTTGATGGCGGTAGCAACTTCTTCGCAAATGGAGGAACTTTTACAGACCTCTCAAGTGGAATCTACCTTGCCGTTGTTCGTGACGCCAATGGTTGCACAGCCTCTGAAGGAGTTATCGTTTCGCAACCAAATGCTGCATTCGTTCTTACGGCAAATATTACCAATGCAGCCTGTTTGGGCGAATCATCTGGTGAAGTGATGCTTGTGGGAAATGGCGGTACGCCAACATATCTGTATTCGGACGACAACGCGAGTTTCGTGACGGGCAATACGTTTGGCGGTTATGCCGCAGGTTTCTACACGCTGTATGCACAAGACCAGAATGGATGTGTTGACAGCGTTGCCGTGAATGTTACTGAGCCTACTACTGCCGTAAACATTACGGGAACGCTGAACAACAACCCAGCTTGTCCGAACCAATCGAGCGGAACGGTTACGGTAATGGTAACGGGAGGAACTCCAGGCTACACCTACTCGTCCAACGGAGGAGCAACCTTCCAATCAAATCAAATCCTGAGCGGGCTGAATGGAGGAAACCACTTGATCGTAGCGATGGACTCTAACGGTTGCACCGATACGGACACGGTTACGTTGGTGAGTCCTGAACTCATCAGCATTACAGTAGATACAGTAGTTGGTGTGGCATGTGAAGGGCAATATGCTGGCGAGATCCATGTGACAGCGCAGGGAGGAACTCCTTCTTACAACTACTTCCTCAATGGTGGTAGCCTTCAGACGAATGGCGATTATGTGAACCTTACCAACGGCACTTATACGGTTTCTGTCACCGATGTGAATGGTTGTCCGCAATCTACCACGGTTGATGTTGAAGCCTCAACGTTGCTCCCAGTTGCCAATTTCGATTACACAGTAAGTGGCACTGCGATTCTGTTCAGCAACACTTCTGCAAATGGAAGTTCTTACATGTGGACGTTCGGAGACGATTCCACATCAACAGCCGAATCTCCAGTACACGTTTACGACCATCATGGTACTTACACGGTTACTCTGACCGTGACCAATGACTGTGGCGAGGATGTTTACACGGTCAGCATCAATACGCTTCAGACTGGAATTGCCGATGCCGAAGCGTTCAATTTCGCCATCTACCCGAACCCAGCAAATTCAGAACTGTTTGTTCAGCCAAGTTCAAGCATCACAGCCAAACTGTATGTGGATGTGATCTCAACTACGGGTCAGATTTTGAAAAGCACAACCGTAAATGGATTGGATAAGACGGGCCGAATATCAATCGATGTGAACGGTCTTTCAAATGGTATCTACTACCTGCGCTTGGTCAGCGAGAACGAACAGACCGTGCTAAGATTTGATGTAATCAGATAAGAAATACAGAAGGATGAAAAAGATGAGAATCCTGTTTGCAATACTGACGCTGATCGCGTTCAATGCCAACGCCACCGTTGATGTGGTCGACTATTCGACCACACTGGTATGTGAAGGTTCACAAACAACCTTTACCAGTACTGCCGTGGTTTCGGGCGGTGCCACCATCACCAACTGGAACTGGGACCTCGATGCAGATGGACAATTTGACGATGCATTCGGTCCAACCATCAACTACACGTTCAACAGCCCTGGCGTGTTCAACGTAGGTCTTCAAATTGTGACCGACATGGATGCACCACAAGGAGTTTACAAGTTGATCACGGTTAACCCTGTTCCAACCGCAAGTTTTTCAGCTGCTGATGTCTGTGAAGGAACCGCCACTCAGTTTGTAGATCAGTCCACCATTGTTTCTGGATCAATTGTCAGTTGGGAATGGGACCTTGACAACAACGGTGTTTACGATAACGCGAGCGGAAGTTCTACAACCCATGATTTCGTTACTGCTGGTTCTTATGTGGTTGGCCTTCAAGTGACCTCTGACCAAGGTTGTCAATCAACCACCAATAAGAATGTCTCTGTTGACCCAATGCCTACCGTGGAATTCTCAACCGCAAATGTTTGTTTGGGTGATGAGACCGAATTGACGGCCATCAGCACCGTTTCCTCAGGTCAAATAACGAGTTACGGTTGGGAACTGAATGGAAATGGACTCTTTGATGATGCTTCGGGAGCTTCCATCACCAATCAGTTCATTTCGGATGGAAACTACCAGATCGGTCTGCGTGTAACTTCCGATCAGGGATGTGTGAACGACACCTTCCAACTGGTTACCATCGCCCCCTACCCGATTGCACTGTTCACATTTGACAACGCTTGTCAGAACACATTGGTTGAGTTCACCAACCTTTCTCAGAACGTGGTCGGCACCATTTCATACAACTGGACATTCGGACAGGAAGGAACTTCAACAGACGAAAATCCAGCATTTGCCTTTAGCAGTGCAGGAGCAGCTTCAGTTCGTCTCATCGGAACAACGTCATTCGGCTGTGCCGATACGTTGACCCAAACGGTAACGGTTCATCCTACACCAACAGCTGACTTCACGTTTACCGAAGTATGCATTGGAAACACGACCAATTTCACAAACATCACCGATCCAAAAGGTTCAACCATTCAGAACTACTATTGGGATCTGGGCGACCAGAACACGGATGGTGGTATCAACCCGTTCCACAACTACATTCAGCCAGACAGCTTCTTAGTGACCATGGTTGCTTATACAACTGATGGATGTAGAGATACTGTTCAGCATTACGTGAACGTATGGGCGCTGCCTGAACCAGCTATAACAGCGGATGGCGACCTCTACTTCTGTTATGGCGGTTCGGTGAACCTGACAGTTGATCCCGTTGGAACTCCAACACTTTGGAGTACAGGCGAAACCACCCAGAGCATCAAGGCAGATACAACAGACACCTATGAAGTGCTGATAACAGACGAGCATGGATGTAAAGGACAGACATCCATCGATGTGACGAGTTGGCTGCTTCCTGTGCTTTCATCGAGCAATGACACCACCATTAGTTTGGGAGAGGATGTTCCGCTTTGGGTATCGGGTGCTAACAGCTATGTATGGTCTCCAGAAACCTATCTGGACAATTCAACCACAGATATGCCAACGAGCATCAATCCTTCAGAAGATATCACCTACATCGTGGTTGGAACTGACTTTCATGGTTGCGAATCTCAGGATACTGTGAATGTGAAAGTGCTGATGGATTACAACTTGAAGCCAGTGAACCTCTTCACACCAAATGGTGACGGTACAAACGACCGTTTCTATGTCGGAAACATCGACAGCTATTCGGATTGTCTTCTGAAAGTGTACAACAGATGGGGTGTTGAGGTTTACAATTCCAACGCTTACAAGAACGATTGGAAAGGAACCGACTTTGCGGGAGACAAGCTTCCTGACGGCACTTACTACTACATTATTGAATGTGACGGACGCGATGATCGCTTTGATGGCGCAGTCAGTATTTTGAAATAAAAGACCTAAACACGAAATCCTACTCGAATGAGAAAGATATACGTTACGTTATTGATGATCGGGCTTCTTGGCCAAGTTTGGGATGCAACCGCCCAACAGACCCGTCTGTCCAGCCTGTACCTACAGAACAGGTTCCTGTTGAACCCTGCCAATGCTGGTTACAGCGAAGGTCTGGTAGGCTACATCAACTATCGAAACCAATGGACCAACGTGCAAGGCGCACCTACAACTGGCCTGGTGAGTTTGCACACGCCTTTGGGCAAGAACACGAACATCGGTACCAATATCGTTTACGACAAAACGAATTTCATGTCAACGGTGAACGCCAAATTGGCTTACGCCCACGACATCAAATTGGCCACCGACCATCAATTGTCTCTCGGTTTGGGTGTGGGTATTAATCATACTCAGTTCAATTTCGATAAAGCGGTGGTCGAGAATCCGAACGATCCTATTCTTGCGAATGGCAATACTGGAAGCACATCCTTCGATATGGATGCAGGTATCCGATATAACTGGAAGAACCGATTGGAGATCAGCGTTGCTTCTCCACATGTAATTGAAACCGTTGGTCAGATTCGTGCGAAGGACAATACCTACAACTATGATCTTTCCCGTCACTTCCGATTCTATGCAGGTTACGATTTCTGGATCAAGGACAAGTGGTTGATCGCCCCATCAGGATTGGTGCGTTGGCTTCCTTACAAGACCAACATTTCGTATGATGCGAACCTGAAATTCGGGTACAAGGACATCGTTTGGGCCACCTTTACATGGCGAGCCGAAACTGGTCCCGTTGCCTCCATTGGCTTCAAGATCGCTGACAAGTTCACATTCGGATATGCTTATGACTTCACGTTGAATGGCATTGATGGAAATCCTGGTGCTCCTTGGTCAAACGAGATCATGCTCGGTTTCAAATTGGATGGTTTCAAGAAGAAGTTCAAGAAACTTGAAGATGACATGGAGCGCATGAATCAAGACAACGAACTCCTCAACAACAAGATGGATTCACTTGAAACCGTTCTCGGTTCTAAGATGGATTCGCTTGAAGTGGAAGTGGATGGCGTGAAGAAGCGTGTTGATCAGCATGATGACGACCTTGATAGATTGAAGCGTGAGATCGATCAATTGAACAAAGAGATCGAAGATGTGAACAGTCGAATGATTGACACCAACAAGTTGAAAGGCATGCTTCAGCAGATCACTCCTTACCGCGAAGATGACGGTAGCGTGGGCATGAAGAAGACCGAGCTTGAAAGCGGTTACTACGTAGTGATCGAATCCTTCAGAAAAGTGGAAAACGCTTGGAAGGCCATCGACATCTGGAAGTCGAAAGGACGTGATGCGATCATCGTTTACAATGACGAGCGCAAGTGGTTCTACGTGTATTCCAGCAAATTCGACAGTCTGAAACCAGCGCTGAAAGAGATGAAGAAACTTCGTAAGAAGGAAGTTCCTGATGCATGGGTACACAAGTACCGAATTGACGCTGAAGACCTGAAGAAGAAATAGCGCTGATGCTGAATGAAATTCAAAAGGCCAACCTGAGATTCAAACTGGTTGGCCTTTTTAAAATCCGTCTTATCGGTTTTGTGCAAGCAAAACTGGTGGAATACACAGAAGACAAAACGGTGGTACGTATTCCGCTGAATCGCAGAACACGCAACCACCTGAACAGCATGTATTTCGGTGCGCTTGCCACAGGTGCAGATGTTACGGGGGCTTGGATCGCATTCGATTACTTGGCCAAAACCAAGAAGAATGTTTCTGTTGTGTTCAAGAATCTGAATGCGGAATTCCTCACGCGTGCCGATGGTGATGTTTATTTCACCTGTTTAGATGGCAAGAAAGTGCTGTCAGCATTTAACGAGACCATCCAAGATGGCGAACGGAAGAACGTTTCCATTCAAGTGGTGGCAACGGTTCCTTCAAAACACGGGGCTGAACCTGTGGCCAAATTCGATCTGACCATCAGTATGCGGTATAAACCGCGTAAATGATCAATCCGAATACATCTTATTCACTTCCTCAATGGTTGGGAATGTGACACTCTCGTCCCCTGCTCTTCTGCCCCACGCCATGTATTTTCCCGTTCCTTCGCATGCGTAAGCGCGAAGAGAATCGCCAGAAGCCATTCCTGAATGCTGAAAACGTCTCCATTCTTTATTGGACTCTTGCACACACACCATCACATCTATGGCTTCCGTGCAGGTATTCTTGAGATAGACCACATAACTATCGTTCCACTTTACGCATTGAGAGCAATCTTCGCCCCAGTTGGACCGATACTTGACCACACAGTCGGTGTAGCTCTGCTGATCATTTGCGGTGGGTTCATTCCTCACGTCTGAAACAAACAGACTCAGGGCAAATAGTATAGTTGCGGTCAGTTTCATGATAGGTTATTTACAATGATTGTTCTTTAGGATGATCTTGGCTTCTTCATTGCCAAGCTGCTTCGATTTTTTCCAGTCGGCACAGGCTTCTTTATAAAGTCCCATCCCATTTTTTGCCCAACCACGGTTATTGTACGCTTCCTGATTTTCGGGATCAAGCGCTAATGCCTTATCAAAATCGATGAGTGCCGATTTGAAATCCTCCGTCTTGTTGTAGGCACTTCCACGACTTATATAAGCAAATGGATGATCAGAATGCTTATCGATCACTACCGAGAAATCGGCAATGGCCTCGTCATATTTTTTGAGCACGGAATTGCAAAATCCTCGTCTCAAATAGGCGTTCATATTCTCTGGGTCCCCAGCGAGAACCTTCGTATAGAGGTTGGCTGCGTTCTGATAGTCGCCATTTGCAAACAGATTCTCGGCTTTGCCGAACAGTACATCCGCATCCTGCGCCCATGTGGTGCTGGCAATCACCATCATTAAAAGAAAAACCAATCGTTTCATGTCAATACGTTTTACTCATATCCGTTAAAAGTGCCTTCAGCTTTTCTAAAATCTCATCCGAAGCGGCATCTTCATTCAATCCGAAAACCAACCGCTTTCGATAGCTTTTACGTTTATCAAGGAGAAGTTTCTGTTCAACACAACCATCTATATCATCGTAGCAATTGACAGAAACAGTCCGATCGGCCTCAGAATACTTCAACGTTTCCAGGTCGAGGTCAAACACGTTCACCCTATCGAGTTTTACCTGTTTCCCTTCTCGGAAACCTTCCACCAACAGCATCTTTCCCTTATTGGTTACGTTATACTCTTTACCGATCGCCTCATTGAAAGCCATCAACTTAGCTGGCACATCTTGTGCTATTGCATTGGTTGCCAGCAGAAATGTGGACAGACAGAGGAAAAAGATCAGCTTTGAACTCAAGTGGAAGGAATTTCTTCTTTTAAATTTAACGCTTTGACAATAATCTGGCCAATACAAACGGTGTTCAGAAAATTTTTACTGATTCTATTCCTTTTTGTTTCACAGATGGGATTGGCACAAAACCTTGCCATTCTCATCAAGTTCAAAGTGGACAATGGTGGATTCGATGGTTCGAAAGTGACGATCACAGAGGACGGTAAGTCCAAAGAGGTTTTTGAACCAGGTAAGGCGAAGATGATTCCTGAACTGGCGTTCGGCAAGAACTACATGATCACGTTCGAAAAGCCTGGTTACATCACCAAACGGATTGAGATCAGCACCAAGAATGTGCCTGAAGACATCAAAGGCGAAGACCTCGATTTCGATTTTGAGGTGGAGATATTCGAGCAGTATGAAGGCGTGAATACGGTCATATTCAACCAGCCTGTGGCCAAGTGGTTCTATAATCCGCAGGAAGATGCTTTCACCTACGATACGGATTACACCAAGAGCATACGTTCGGCACTCATCAACTTCGACAAGGAATATGAAACTGCCAAAAAGGAAGGTGTAAAAAAGACCGATGACGAAGCCAAGGCCAAAGCAGCTGAAGAAGCACGCTTGGCGGCTGAGGCCAAAGCAAAAGCGGAGGAAGAAGCACGATCAGCAGCAGAAGCCAAGGCAGCCGAAGAACAGCGCAAGCGCGAAGAGGAAGAGCGGAAAAAGGCCGAAGAAGCCGAGAAAAAACGTCAGGAAGAGCTTGCCCGACAGAATGAACTGGAGGAAGAACGACAACGGGAAGCGCAGGCAAAATTGGAAGAAGAGAAACGCCTTGCCCAACTGAAAGCCGAAGAAGATGAACGCAAAGCTCTGGAAGCGAAACAGGAAGAGGAAAAGCGACTGGCAAAGGCCAAAGCCGAAGAAGAATCCCGTGCTGCTGCCATGAAAGCTGAAGAAGAGGCTCGACAAGCTGCTGAGCAAAAAGCGGAACAGGAAGCAAAAGCCGCAGAAGCTGCAAAAGCTGATGCGGAAGAGCGTGCCCGCAAGAAGGCCGAATTGGAAGAAGAAATGCGCTTGGCCGCAGAAAAATCTGCGCAGGAAGAAAAACGTAGAGCGGAACTGGAACGCCTGGAAATTGAAAGGCGCCAACGCGAGGCAGATGCGCGTAGAGCTGAGGAGGAACGGTTAGCTGCTCAGCAACAGGCCGAAGAAGAAAAAAAGCGACAGGAAGAAGCACTCAAAGCAGAGGAAGAGCGAAAGAAGCGCGAAGCATCGGAAGCTGCGTTTGAGGAGGAGCGGAAACGAAAAGCCAAAGAGGCTTATGAAGCCGAGCAACGGGCACAGGCACAGGCCAAATCTGTTGCGGAGGCGCAAAACCGCGAGCGTAGTGAAGCCGTGGCCAAAATGGAGGAAGAACGGAAAAGCCTTGCCATCAAGGATGCTGGTAATGTCGTTTCACGAACCGAAGAAGTGATTGAGGAAGTGAACAGAACCATCACCCAGATAACCATGAAGCGCGAGCGCATGACATACGTGTACAAGAAGGTTGTGTATAATTGGGGGGGCGTGTATTATTTCCGTGATGATGATGACATCACTAAAGCCGTGTTTGAACTGGAGACATCGAAATGAACGTTAATGCAAACGATTTTCTGACCAAAGAAGAGATCCGAGAGCTCTTGCAGAAATCGGATTGGAAGGCTGCGCTGGAAATAGCCGACACTTGGTTTTGGATCGTTGTGGCTTTCGCAATTGCTGGAATCTGGCCAAATCCGTTCACTATTATCCTTTCGCTGTTCATGTTTGGAGGAAAGCAGTTGGCGTGCGCCATCATCATGCACGACACTTCGCATTACGCACAGTTCAAAACGAAACGCGCCAACGAGATCGCTGGAAACCTTTTCGGTGGCTTTCCCATTTTCCTGGACGTGCAGCGTTACCGCCCCTATCACCTATCGCACCATTCTCATACGGGCGAGGACATCGACCCGGACATTGATCTGACCAAGGGTTATCCAGCTGGAAGCAGAAGCCTTGTACGAAAGATTTTTCGTGATCTGATCGGACTTACTGGGGTCAAGATCCTTTTTGCGTTGATCATGATTCAATCTGGTCTGTGGCGATTCAACTTGGGCGGAAGAGTTGAACGCATTCCGAAAGAGGAACGAAAAGGAATTGGACATGTGTTCATCTTTTTCAGAAATATGTCAGGCCCGATAGTGGTCAATTTTGCAATGTGGGCAGCACTTTGGGCAACAGGAAACGGTTGGCTTTATCTGCTTTGGGTCGGAGCTTATTTCACTACCTATCAGTTCTGTTTGCGCATCCGCTCCATTGCGGAGCACAGCGTTGTTCCAGACAGGAATGATAATATGAAGAACACGCGCACCACGTATGCCAATTTCGTGGAGCGAATGCTGTTTGCTCCGCACCATGTCAACTATCATGCGGAGCATCACCTGCTTATGACCGTACCCAGCTACAATCTGCCAAAGATGCATCGACTGTTGAAAGAACGCGGCTACTTCGACAATGGCCTGCTGGAACCGAATTACCTGAGAATCATAAAGCTTGCAGCATAAAAAAAGCCCGAAATTCGATTTCGGGCTTTCCGTATCAAGTTCATTCCCTTAAACTTTAACCGTAAACTGAATACTTGCAGTTCTCGGCTGTTCCATCTTCAATGGGCGAAGCGAGTAAGAACGGTTGAGCATATTATTGACAATGAATGCTGCCTTCAGCCACTCATTCACTTGGAAGCTCAAACGCGCATCCATTACGTAATTGCCATGGTGTTTATCGGCAATGGTGTACTTCGGGTCAGTCTGATTCTGCCAATCCGTGGCCTCGTGATCCCCACGATAATTGATGATCCCTGTGTCGAATTGATCAGGGCCATACGCTTCCTTGATACTTGAGTCAAGCGCGTAAAGGATCTTGTCCACATTCTTCATGTAGCTGTAGTAACGGAAGGTATATCCAAGCGCCCACTTCCTGTATTTGAACTCGATATCCAAATTGACCAAATGCTGAAAACGGTACTTGAGGATTTTCGTTGAATCGATGGAAGTGCTGTAATGCGTGAACTGTTGCAACGTCCCTCCAGTTGTGTCCGTGTAAAACACTTGCTCTGGGTTTACCGCTTCTGGAAGTGTATAAACGTATCCAACGATCAGGTTCATACCGAATGATTTGGTGAACTGTCCTCCGCCCATCACAGAGGTCTCAATTCCTCTGACGCGTGTTCTTCCTGTGTTCAGGAATTTGAATCCTGGAAGAATCACATTCGGGTCATAACGTCCCATCACGAACTGAACCGTGTTCTGGTATTCCTGCCAGAATCCCACAAAATCGAAATAGCCGAAGAACTTACCCAATTTGAACCCCTGTTTGAATCCAAGCTCCATGTTCCAACTGGTCTCGGGTTTTAGATCCGGATTTGGGAATACACCCAATCCACCAGAAGTAGTGAGAATGTACTTTTCGGCAATGGTCGGGAAACGATAGCCTTGACCATACGAGTAACGGACGTAACTCTCGCGACCAGCTTTCCAACTCAGTCCCATTCGGAAAACAGGTTTTACCACAAACTCGGTGGAATTTATCTGGAAGTACTCGCCACGAACACCACCAGACAGGTTCAGGACTTTAAAGAACTTCTTGTCCAATTGCATATACATGCTGAAGTTCTTGGCATTATTGATTCCTGAAGGATTTCCGCCAACAAAGATCTGCGACTTGGAATGTGTATAGCTTCCCGCAACACCTGCGATCATATTCAGGTCGCGCATCTTGCTGAATGTGCGTTGAATCTGATACTCTCCGAAATAAACCGTACTCTGTACGGATTGATTATTGGAATTATTGCTGTTGTTGTAAAGAATGCGCGAACGCAGCGTATGCCTAACACCTCTGGATGTAAGGTAATTGATGAATGGATCTATATAGAATGTGAAGATCTCCGTCAGCGTCATCGTTCCAGGATAGGAACGATATCTGCCATCACTGTTGCGCTCAGTTGCCTGCCACACCAATGAGAAGTTCTTGCTGCTACGCATGAAGTTACCGTTCAATCCATAGTTCAATCCACTCACCTTTTTGTTACGGTATCGCAAGTTGAAATTGAATCTTCCCCTTAGTTCTCGGACATCCTTATTTGAAATATCCTTTATCGTATCGGTCGGATCCTGTTGATTCACATAACCGGAAAGCGTGAGCGGATATGAAGCTCTGAACGAATCCAGTTGCGCCAACGGCATCTGTGGTCCGAGGTATCCGTAATCGTAGAGGAAGTTTCCACCGATCACAAGATCGAGCTGTTTGATCTTTCTTGAGTGAAGGAAGTTCATACCCGAGAAATTTGCCACACCGTCCCACCATTTCATACCGTTGGCTTTCGATGCATCCAGTCCAAAGAAATTGGCAAAGCGCGTACCGAATGACGCATCATCGCTCAAGATGGCGCTTCTGAATCCCGTATACAAGTTCACTTTCGTAAGCGGCTTATCTTTCGGGTAAGCTGTTCGCACATTAATGGTGCCACTGAGCGCAGAAGATCCGTAAAGCACAGATGAAGCACCTTTTATCACTTCGATCTGTTCCACATTCTCTATCGGAATGAAACTCCATTCTGCCTTTCCGATGTCTCCGTTCAATATTGGCAGGTCATCTACCAGAATGGCCACACGGCTACCAACACCGAAACTGTAGCCACTACCACTGCGGATCTGTGGTTCTTCATCCATGATCGTGAGCCCGGGAGTTTGTTCAAGTGCTGATGTGATGTTGGTGGAGTTCCGATTCTCGATGATCTCAGGCTTCATCACATTCATGGTCACGGTCAACTCCTCCAGTTTCTGCTCAAACTTTCCGGCAGAGACAACCACGGTACCCAACTGCTCCGAATGCATGCCGAGTGTGAAATTCTGGACGGTCTTTCTCCCTTTCTCAATAGTTACCTCTATTGTATCCGGCTCCATTCCTGTGTAGGAACAGATCACCTTGTGTCTGCCCACAGGCATCGTAAAGAAATAGTTCCCTTCAATATCTGAAGATGCACCTATTGTATGATCTTCCAACGATACGATATGTGCCCCGATGACCGTCTCTTCCGTTTCCTCATCGTAAACGGTGCCTGAGAGTGTTCCTGTGTCTTGCGCCACAGCGTTTCCAATTGAAAATCCTGCAAGTAATATGGATAAGACTTTCCGCATGCTCAATCTTTTAAAGGAAAAGGGAAACGCATCGTGCTGATGTTCGTCTCCCTTTTAAAAACCATTGACCGGATCCCTAAGGATTTACCATCAATTTACCGGTTCGGATCGGTCGATCATTCAGATCTTTGAATTGATACAGGTAAATTCCAGTTGCCAATTGACTTACATCGATCTTTCTGGTAGCTTCTGAAACTTTCACAAGTCTCACACGCTTACCCGTCACATCCAGAATCTCCAATTTGCCTTTTTGCCCTGGTGCCACACTCACGTTCAATTCATTGATCACCGGATTCGGGTAAACATTCCACTTGGAATTGTTGTAATCATCATTTATCCCTGCCGGATTGTAAATGAGCTCCACGTCATCCACAAAAAGTACCGACCCCACAACGGCCTGACCCTGAGAACCATCTCCGTAGCTTGAACTGAAGAACAGACTCAATTTCTCAGGAGTTCCAGTTGTCGGGTTCAAAGGAGCGGAAAGTCTTGTCCACTCTGATGCGTTTCCTACAATATTCACTCGCGTGTACGAAACGGTGTCCTGATCGTTATTGGCCAAGAACATGATCTGCGAGTAGGCTGAATCTCCGGTTGCTGGAGCATACTTGTACCAGACAACGATACTATCCGGTGTCATTTCCTGCGTGTAAGCAATACCACCTTCCTGCCCACCGCCCTGAGCCAAACAGATCATATCTGCCGTAGTAAGAACTCCATTGATAATAACACCAGGAAACGAACTGCTTTTAGTTTCCAACTTTGCGGAGAAACTGCCAGTATGAGCATCGCTCGATTTACTTACCGAAAACTGGTTGATGATGGCCGTGCACTCGTTGGAAGTGTTCCAGTTCTCAGGCTCAACGTAGGTATTGGAAATTGGACCAGGAAGTGTTTCCCACGTTTCAAAGCTTGGATTAGGTGGCTGTTGGTTCTGGCCGATGACCGAAAAGGTTGTGCCAGCAAGCCCCAATATAAAGAGTAATGATTTTTTCATGTCGATGTAACGTTAGTTAACAGGCCAAAGGTAGACATCCGATCCGTTGAGCACTTTGATATTTATCCACACGATTTTGGGGAAAACTCATACATTACCCACCGACCTGAGCACAAATGGCCGCGCCATTTTAAGAGCCTACCGACTGCTTGGAGAATAGCTCTGCAAGTTTCTCCACCGTAATGTCAATCTCTTCTTTTGTATTGAATTTGCTGAATGAGAAACGGATGGCTGGGCGCTTGTGGTCTATTTCGAGTGCCGCAAGCACATGCGAACCCACATTGCTTCCTGATGAACAGGCACTTCCGCCTGAGGCTGAAATTCCTAAAATATCAAGGTTGAAAAGCAACATCTCCGAAATAGGAGTATCGGGAAAGCTGACATTTAGAACTGTGTAAAGCGAGTTTCCCTCTGCATCACCGTTGAACTCTATTGCTGGAATGGCGTCTTTCAGTCGTTCCAACATATAAGTCTTCAGACTCTGTACATATCGCTTATGCTCTTCCAGATTCTCGAATGACACTTCCATGGCTTTGGCCAAACCAACAATACCGTAAATGTTTTCGGTTCCACCGCGCATGTTACGCTCTTGCGCTCCACCATGGATCATTGGTTTGATACGAACATTTGAATTGATGTACAGAAAGCCGATGCCTTTCGGGCCATGGAACTTATGCGCTGATGCGGTGATAAAGTCAATATCCAATTCTGATAGATCAAACGCGTAATGACACATGGTTTGAACTGTATCTGAATGGAAATATGCACCATGCTTTCTACAGAGTTCAGACACTTTTTTAAGATCGATGAGGTTTCCGATCTCGTTATTGGCATGCATCAACGAGACCAAGGTCTTTTCACCGCTTTGAAGCAATTCCTCCAAATGGTTCAGGTCGATATGCCCTTTCTCCGAGAGTTTGACATACGCTACTTCCACATGGTCTTTCGCTTCGGCAGCTTCCACCGAATGAAGTACCGCATGATGCTCCAACTTAGAAGTGACGATACGTTTCACACCCAGATCACGGATGCTGCACAGAATGGCCATGTTGTCGGCCTCCGTGCCACCAGAAGTGAAGAAGATCTCAGCAGGCGAAACCTTAAGAAACGAAGCGACCTTCCTCCTCGCCTTCTCTATTTCGGCACGCGCCTGACGACCAAATCCGTGAACAGAGGATGGGTTTCCGTAAATGTTCTTCATCACTTCGGTCATCGCATCAATGACCTCAGAGTCCATTTGTGTGGTGGCCGCGTTATCGAGATAGATGCTCATTCCGTTGTTGAAATTTGCTGCATAATTAGACAGAAAGCGAGTTCAATATCGCATTTCCTTGGACAAAAACGCGAATTACTCCGCCTTGGCACGCATCAATTCCTTGATGTCTGCAATAATCTTGTTTGCCAAATTATTGGCCGTGCTTTCGTTTTCACTTTCGCTGTAAATACGGATGATCGGTTCCGTATTCGACTTGCGCAAATGCACCCATTCCTTGTCGAACTCGATCTTCACGCCATCGATCGTATTGACTGGCCGCGAGCTGTAATTCTTCTCCATTTCTTTCAGGATTCCATCCACATCCGTTTCAGGCGTCAGCTCGATCTTATTCTTAGAAATGTGATAGTTAGGATACGAAGCGCGCAATTGACTTGCTGTTTTACCCGTCTTTGCCAAATGCGTGAGGAATAGTGCGATACCGACAAGCGCATCACGTCCATAATGCAATTCAGGATAGATGATACCACCGTTTCCTTCGCCACCAATGATAGCGTTCGTGTCTTTCATCATGGTCACCACGTTCACCTCGCCAACTGCAGCCGCAGCGTAAGAGCCGCCCGCCTTTTCGGTCACATCACGAAGCGCTCTGGTGCTTGAAAGATTGGAAACCGTATTTCCCTTGGCTTGGCTAAGTACATAATCTGCCACCGCAACGAGTGTGTATTCTTCACCGAACATGTCGCCATCCTCGCAGACCATCGCCAAACGGTCAACATCAGGATCGACCACAAAACCCACATCAGCTTTGCTTTTCTTGATGGTTGAGGAAAGCTCTGTCAAATGCTCGGGCAGCGGTTCGGGGTTATGTGGAAACTGACCTGTCGGTTCCACATATAATGCTGTCACTTTTTCAACTCCCAAGGCCTTCAACAGCTTTGGAAGCGCAATTCCACCTGTTGAATTCACGCAGTCGATGGCCACATGGAAACTCCGTTTGCGAATTACATCGACATCAACCAATGGCAGATCAAGAATCATTTGAATGTGACGCTCGATGTAATCATCCACTTTTCGAACCTCGCCAAGCTTATCAACCTGAGCATAATCAAACGCCTCACTTTCAGCAATAGCAAGAAGCTCCGCACCATCTTCACCCGAAATGAACTCACCTTTCTCATTCAAAAGCTTCAGCGCGTTCCATTGTTTCGGGTTGTGACTTGCTGTAAGGATGATTCCGCCATCGGCTTTCTCGGCTGGAACGGCTACTTCCACCGTTGGTGTGGTGGAAAGTCCAAGGTCAACCACATCAATGCCGCAACCAGTAAGCGTTCCAATTACCAAGCTGCTCACCATTTCTCCTGAGATACGCGCATCCCGTCCGACAACTACACTTAAATCGGACTTGCCCGCACGTTTCTTGAGAAATTCAGCATAAGCTGAAGTGAATTTCACCACGTCAAGCGGAGTGAGGCCATCGCCCACTTTTCCTCCAATAGTTCCCCGAATTCCTGAAATGGATTTGATCAATGTCATGCGTTCGTCAATTTCTTGGGCAAAAGTAGGATTGCCCTATGACCGCATCCGTTTCAATCATCTATTTTTGCCGCCCTTTTATAATTTTTTTGAACATCCGATGTTGAAAATAACAGGCATCGATGTTCGGCTCTACGCACAAATAATGCTTACTCTTGACAAAACCGTAGCCCATGCATTCTGATTCGGAACAAGAAAGGGAGGACGAGCGATTGAACGAGTGTGTTGTGCGTTTCGAGCACATGCTCGCAAATGACGACCAGTATTATTTTGACGTTGAGGACATGGAAAACCTCATTGAGCACTACATGGAAAGTCTCGAACTCGAAAAGGCGTGGAAAGTACTTGAGCTTGCATCGAACCAACACCCGCACAGCAGCGAATTTGAACTGAAACGTGCCGACATTCTTGCCTTGAAAGGCGATTATGAAGAAGCGATGAAATCCATCCAATTGTTGGAGGCCATCATGCCGAACAATCCTGATATGCTGATTACCAAAGGCGGCATCTTCAGCAAGTTGGGAAAGCATGAACAAGCGGTTGAGATTTTCAATCGTGCATTGGAATCTGCGGAACACACCGTTGATATTCGGTTGATGCTTTCGTACGAATATCAGTCCTTGGGAAATCAGGCGGAAGCCTTGAGCCAACTGAAACTCGGATTGCTCGAAAGTCCTGAGGACAACGGGTTGATCTATGAAATCAGCTTCCTTTTCGATAGCATGAACGAGACCGAAGCGGCCATCGAGTTCTTCACCAAGTATTTGGATGACCATCCGTACCAGTACAACGCATGGTACAACTTGGCCACCTTCTACATGAAAAAGAAGGATTTCGAGAATGCCATTTGGGCTCTCGACCTGTGCTTAGCAGTGAACGAGAAGCACATGATGGCGCAGCAGGAGATCGGTGATTGCTATTTGGAGGTCGAAAATTGGGACAAGGCCGAAGAGCACTTCAATGAAGTGCTTCTCATCGATGAGGATAATGCTGATGCGTTGATCGGTATCGCTGAGTGTTCGGAAGGACGTGAAGATTACGACCTCGCGTTTGAACGCTACAAGGAAATTGCAGAATCAGATGCATTTCATGCGGAAGCGTGGTATGGAATGGCGGTTGTACGCGAAAAGCAGGAGCGTTATGAAGAGTGTCTGCCTTACATTGAAAAGGCGCTTGAAGTTGATGCTACCGACCCCGAATACTGGAATTTCTATGCGGATCTGAAGGAACATACGGGCGATTATGAAGATGCCATTGATGCCCTGGAAAAGGCGACCTCATTGAATCCAGAAGACCTCCGTTATTGGATTTCCAAAGCTGAATTGACCTTTAACCACGTTGATCGCGAATTGGGAGCTGAAACGCTGATGGAAGCGCTGAAAGTGAATCCTGAAAATGCTGAATTGCACTATCACGAAGCAGCATTTTTGCTGGCAATGGGGCAGGTTTCTGAGGGTTTGAACTTCCTCCAGAACGGGTTGGAATTGGATTTCAGCAAACATCTACTTTTGTTCGAGCAATATCCCGAGGCGGTGAACATGCCAAGGGTTATGGATCTCATTCAGATCTACGGACAGTAATGAATTTCGAATTAAAGCACATTCCCGAACGGACTGCCAAACCACGCGAGGCTGGCGTGACCATGGTCATGGACAAAGGCTTGAGCCTGCGCGAAGCAGAAGACCTTCTGAGTGCCAGCGGTCATCTCATCGACCTGATCAAACTCGGTTTCGGAACTTCGCTCATCTCCACGAACATTCCTGAGAAGATCAAATTGTATCAGGAAGCTGGTGCGAAAGTCTATCTCGGAGGAACACTTTTCGAGGCATTTCTTATTCGTGGTCAGTATGACGATTACAAACGGCTTCTTGACAAATGGAAGTTGGATACCGTTGAAGTTTCTGATGGTTCTATCGAACTGAAACACACTTCAAAGTGCGACCTGATCAGTGACTTGGCGAAGAATTTCCGAGTGCTCTCTGAAGTGGGTTCCAAAGAAGCCGGCATCATCATTCATCCAAACAAATGGAAGAACATGATGAAAGCTGAACTGGAAGCAGGTTCATGGAAAGTGATCGCGGAAGCCCGCGAAAGCGGCAATGTTGGCATTTACCGCCCGAACGGCTCTGCACACGTTTCGCTTATCAGCAAGATTCTGGATGTGATCCCTGCTGACAACATTCTTTGGGAAGCTCCGCAGAAGGCGCAACAAGTTTGGTTCATCAACCAGTTAGGCCATAACGTGAACTTGGGAAACATTGCTCCGAATGAAGTGATTCCGTTGGAAACACTGCGTTTGGGTGTTCGTGGCGATACGTTCTTCAATTTCCTACCTCAAGGAATTGAGGTGAACAAGGTTTTGGCAAAGGCAAAGAAGAAACAGAAATGAAAGAAGTTACGGTTCAGCAATTGAAGGAGATGCAAGATGCTGGAGAGACTTTCCAGCTGATCGATGTGCGCGAGCCATGGGAAGTTGAGATTTGCAGCATTGGGGCAGATCACATTCCGATGGGCGAAATTCTGAACCGAATGGATGAAATAAAGACCGATATTCCTGTCATTGTGCACTGCCGAAGCGGTGCGCGGTCGGCCAATGTGATCAGCGCGCTGGAAATGCAGAAAGGATTCACCAATCTGTACAATCTGAAAGGCGGCATTCTGGCCTGGGCCAACGAGATCGATGACAGTTTGGAACAATACTGATGGCATCTGAAAACAATTCGCGGAGCACCAAAGACTTCGTTTTTCTCTACTTGAAAGGCATGACCATGGGTGCTGCCGATGTCGTTCCAGGCGTTTCTGGCGGAACCATCGCCTTTATCACAGGTATTTACGAAGAGCTACTCGAAACCATCAAAGGCTTCAATCTTTCTGTGCTCAAAACCCTGAAAGACGAAGGCATAAAAGCCACTTGGCAGAAGACAAACGCCACGTTTCTTGTGGTTTTACTTGCAGGGATTTTCACCAGCGTGGTGACCTTGGCAAAAGGCATCACGTATCTGCTTGACGCTTATCCTGTTCTTCTTTGGGCTTTCTTCTTCGGATTGATCGTGGCCTCGAGCCTGATCATTGGTCGCTACATTAAAACTTGGGGCGTGAAGGAGATTGCAGCTTTGCTTGCTGGAAGCGCCATTGCCTTTTACATCACGGTTGCTGCACCATCGCAAATGCCCGATGGATTGATCTACATCTTTTTGGCCGGAATGATTGCTATTTGCGCGATGATCCTACCTGGAATTTCAGGCAGTTTCATTCTATTGTTGATGGGTGCCTACGGCATCGTTCTTGGGTCGATAAGTGGTTTAGTTGATGGATTAAAATCGGTTGATATTGAATCTATTATAAAATTCGGAACTAACATTATCGTATTCATTCTGGGTTGTGTGGTCGGTATCATTTCCTTTTCGAATTTCTTGTCATGGATGTTCAAGAAAGCATATAGCATGACCATGGCTTTGCTTACAGGTTTTATGATCGGGTCGTTGAACAAAGTTTGGCCTTGGAAGGAAACCACTGAGTTCCGGATCAATAGCCATGGTGAGGAAGTTCCGTTCTTACAATCGAACGTTTCGCCCATGCATTTCGAAGAACTGTATGGCGTGTCATCGCAGCTGTGGCTGGCCATTGCGCTGTGCATTTCAGGCTTCGCGCTTGTGTTCATCATGGAAAAAATGGCCTCTGAGAAAGGATGACCTTCCTTATGCACAAGCAACATGAAATAGCCACAGAAGCACAGAGGTTGTCGCTGAAGATTTCTGTGAGATCTGTGAAAATCTGTGCCTCTGTGGCCAAAAAAATGTTTTTCCAAAAGTCAGACTCACAGATGAATCAGTTCACTTTTTCAAACAACTGCAGTCTTTCGCAGGCAAAATCATCTCTTTCGATGGATTATTCTCTGCGTCTCTGCGTCTCTGCGTGAAATACATGAGGAAATTCGGACTTATCGGCTACCCTCTCTCCCACTCGTTCTCCAAGCAATACTTCACCGAGAAATTCCAAAAGGAGGGAATCGATGCGGAGTACTGCAACTTCCCAATTGAATCGCTTGACGAACTCGATGACATCATCCGAAGCGAACCCGATCTGGTCGGTTTGAATGTGACCATTCCGTACAAAACGGCCATTATTCCCCGATTGAATATCGTTGGAAATTGCGGAAAGTTCATACAGTCGGTGAACACGGTCTGTATTCAGCGCGTTGGGAGCGATTACACGCTTACAGGCGCCAACACGGACATCATCGGATTCAAGGAGAGCATCGAATCATACACCAAAGGCCACGACATGGCATTGATCCTTGGGACTGGCGGTGCTGCCAAAGCCGCTTTCCACGTGCTTGAAGACCTTGGAATTGAATGCCAGAGTGTTTCTCGAACTCATGATGAAGGCGACTTCACTTATGAGGAACTCACTCCCGAAGACATTTGGGAACATTCCATCATTGTGAACTGCACGCCTTTGGGCATGTACCCGAACGTGAATGCCGCACCCGACATCCCCTACGAATCCATCACGCCCGAACACGTGCTGTTCGACATGATCTACAATCCCGCAGAGACCGTATTTTTAAAGCACGGCCGAAAACGGGGTGCCACAACCATTAACGGACTTCGGATGTTGGAAAGACAGGCTGAGGAAAGTTGGAAGATCTGGAATAATAGCTGATTAAACCTGATACGAATTACGAATAAAACGCGAATATCCGAATGCGCTCTGAGTACTACTCAGCTTGATTCGTCATATTCGTACACGATTCGTAATTCGTATCAGCCTTTAAAGCATTGAATTGAAATGAAATGAACTTCACAGGAACAAAAACATACATCGCATCCAACGAGCTGCAAGTGGCAGTGAACGCTTCCATTCACTTGCAGAAACCACTTTTGGTAAAAGGCGAACCAGGAACAGGGAAAACCCTTCTGGCACATGAAATTGCCAATGCCCTGGGTAAGAAACTCATCACGTGGCATATCAAATCAACCACCAAGGCACAGCAAGGTTTGTACGAATACGATGCTGTTTCGCGCTTGCGCGATAGCCAATTGGGCAACGAAAAGGTGCATGACATTTCCAATTACATTGTGAAGGGAAAACTTTGGGAAGCCTTTGATTCGGATGAATCGGTTGTGCTGCTAATTGATGAGATTGACAAAGCTGATATTGAATTCCCGAACGATTTGCTGTTGGAGTTGGACAAAATGGAGTTCTTCTGCTACGAGACCAACGAAACCATCAAAGCCAAGAAACGCCCGATCGTTATCATCACGTCCAATAACGAGAAGGAATTGCCAGATGCATTTTTGAGAAGATGTCTATTTCACTTTATCCGTTTCCCAGAGGAAGAACAGATGAAGCAAATTGTGGACGTGCATCATCCAGGATTGAAGGAAGACCTTTTGAACCGTGCGTTGGGTGAATTCTACAAACTCCGTAAAGTGAACGGCATCAAAAAACGCCCAAGCACCAGCGAGTTGGTGGATTGGATCTCACTCCTACTCCGCGATGACCTCCTGAAAGATGAACCGAAAGAAGGCGAACGAAGACTTCCGCCACATTTGGGTTCACTCATCAAGAATGAGCAGGATCTGATGTTGCTTGAGAGGATGTTTGGGTAAAGACTGGCGATTAGTGAATAGAACTTAAAGATTAGCCAATGTTTGGAAAGTTGTTCAGTGGCAAGAAAGAACCACAGAAGACCTATGGTCCAACAGATCCGATATTTCCTGGTGAAGAGTTCGTAGGCTCTGAAATCAATGATGAAAATGGATTTTACGGGATATCAATTGTAAATCAAGCCTACAACAATTACTACAATAAGAAATATTATGGGTGGTGTGCGCAAATCACGATTGAGTTCCAAGATAAAAACGAGAACGACCTTCCAACGGATTCAGAAGCCAAGATTTTAAACGATATGGAGGATGAAATCGAGGCTTTTCTAAATCGGAAACACACAGTACATTTCATCGGAAGAGTTACAAAAAAAGATTATCGTGACATTATTTTCTACCTGAGTGACCCAAAATTCAACAAGGAAGAATTCAATTCATTTTTTGACGAGCTCAATGCCATTCGAAGACTGAACTTTAGTTTAGAGAAAGACCTTGAATGGGAATTGGTTTCTGGTTTAATCGAGTAGATTCCCAAGTCTCAATACTAAAACCTGACATCTAACTTATGTTCCTCCAACTCTTTTTCAAACTCAAACAAGAAGGCATTCCTGTCAGTCTGCGGGAGTATCTGACCTTGTTGGAGGCATTGAAAAACATTTGAACAGAAATCAATGAAACTGTACCTCGACACTTCCGTTTTTGGCGGCTACTTCGACAAGGAGTTCGAAAAATGGACAATTCCACTGATTGAAGACCTTCGGGCAGGAATCCATCAGGCAGTAATTTCAGACCTCACCATTTTGGAAATGGAACCTGCACCGCAACGGGTGTCTGACCTGATGTTCAAGATGATTGATGACGGAGCCATGCTCATTCAAGGCAATAAGGAGTCTGAAAACCTTGCCAACATGTATGTTTCGGAAGGTGGGCTAACCGATAAATCCATTGAAGATGCCAACCATATTGCCATGGCCACGCTGCATCACGTGGATGTACTGATAAGTTGGAACTTCAAGCATATTGTGAACTTGAATCGTATTCGGATCTTCAATTCCGTAAATTTGAGACACGGTCATCAGAACATTGAAATTCGTTCGCCATTGGAAATCTCAAGACCATGACAAAAAAAGAATCTTTTAAGGCGGTTGAATTCATGCGGAAGCGGAGAGATGAACTGTCCGAGCTCCATGAAAAAGACCAAGCAGAATACCAGCGACAATTGGAACAGGTACGGAAGAAATTCGATGCCCTGTTCAAGCGGTCAGGAAAGAAGGCTGCATGATTCATTTCTCATCAAAAATGGGCTGGATCTGATGCTGCTGGAAAGTAATGTTCGCGTAAGAAAGCGAATAATGCCAGCGATTAACGTATAGATTGTTGAGACTGAAAATTGAAGTACCATATCACAGCTTATAAATCGCCATTTGGAGTCCAGGAAGTCATTGATCTTCCAGACCAATCTTATGGCGAATGGATTGTTTATGAGAACCATGTTCCAAAGTATCATGTTGCATGCTTTAGAGAAAATTCGGATTCGGATAAGTTGATTTATGATTTGTTAGAATCTGGTAAATGGTCTATGGAGAAAATCATTTCCAGAATAAACTCATTAGAAAAACAAAACCTAAAACTATTTAGCAGACCAATATTTGCTAAGAAATTGTCTTCTGTAATTGTGAATAGAGATGAATTTCCAACCCTACCAGCTGAGTGGGTTAAACGACTAAAATCTCATACTTAACTCATGTTCCTCCAACTCTTTAAAACCCGAACAAGAAGGCAGAAACTGATTTCGGGTTACCTTTGATACAATGGCAGTTTCAACCGAAATATTTGATCAACTCAAACAACTCAAGCCAATTCTAAAAAAGGAGTATGGCGTGAAAGAGATCGGTGTGTTCGGTTCGTTCTCAGATGGAACGCAAACGGAAGAAAGCGATATTGACCTGCTTGTTGAACTGGAACGACCGATCGGTTGGAAGTTCTTCGGTTTGGAGATATTCTTGGAAAAAGCACTTGGAAGAAAGATCGACCTTGTGACCAAGAATGCGCTGAAAGAACAATTGCGCACTGAAATCCTTTCATCCGTTGTCCCGATCGATTGAAGAAAGAAAATCGTTCATATCAGCTGTATTTGGAAGACATGAAGCTATCCATGCTTCGCATTGCAGAATACATTGATGGATTCGACTTCGAAACCTTCAAACGTGATTACAAAACAGTTGATGCCGTGGTCAGAAATTTTGAGATCATCGGAGAAGCCGCGAAAAAACTACCAGCAGAATTGCGCGAAAAATATCCGTCCGTTCCATGGCTTGAAATGTACTATCTGCGGAATCGTATTTCGCACGAATATTTCGGCATCGATTACGAAATTCTTTGGGATGTTGCGAAGAATCATCTTTCAGGAAACCTCAAAGACATCGAGGAAATCATCAATCAACAATCGTAACTCGCCAATCCGTTGTTCCTCCAACTCTTTTTCAAACTCAAACAAGAAGGCATTCCAGTCAGCCTGCGGGAGTATCTGACCTTGTTGGAGGCGCTGAAAGGCGGATTCGGAGATAACGTGGAGGATTTCTACTCGTTGGCGCGCAGCGTGCTCATCAAACATGAAGAGCATTTAGACCGTTTCGATGCCATTTACAGTCAGTACGTGGCTGGTAGCATGAAACTTTCCGTTCCAGATCTGGCCAAAATCCAGGAGGATTGGCTGAAGTACATGGCTGAGAACAACCTCACAGATGAGGAAAAAGCCATGATCGAAGCGATGGGCGGCTTGGAAGAACTCGCCAAGCGCTTTCAGGAACTGTTGGAAGAACAGAAAGAGCGCCACCAAGGCGGAAATAAATGGATCGGAACCGCTGGAACTTCGCCTTTCGGAGCCTATGGTTACAATCCTGCGGGTTATAGAGTTGGGCAAGCGGGAAGCCGAAACCGAAGTGCGGTGAAGGTTTGGGACAAACGCGAGTTCCGTGACCTGAGCGACAAGGAAGAACTGAACACGCGCAACCTTAAAATGGCGTTGCGCAGGTTGCGTGTTTTCACGCGGCAAGGCCACGAAGAGGAATTAGACCTTGACACCACAATAAAGAAGACCTCCAAGAACGCAGGTTTCCTTCAGATCGAGATGCGGCCAGAGCGCAAGAATAATGTGAAGGTGCTGATGCTGTTCGACATTGGCGGAACGATGGATGACCACATCGAGCTTTGCTCAAAACTCTTCAGCGCAGCGAAATACGAGTTCAAACACTTGGAATTCTACTACTTCCACAATTGCCTCTATGAACGACTTTGGAAGGAGAACCGCAGACGTTTCAACAATATCACGCCCACATTTGACGTGATGCACAAGTTCAATGACGATTATCGGTTGATCATCGTTGGTGATGCGACCATGTCGCCTTGGGAGATTCTGCAACCTGGCGGAAGTGTGGAACACAACAATCCCGAAGCAGGAATGGTGTGGATGGAACGCATCACGCAGAAATTCAAACACCACGTTTGGATCAATCCGAATCCAGAGGAAGGTTGGCGCTATTCCGAATCGACCCAGATTCTGAAGCGTGCTGTGAATGATCGCATGTTTCCGCTTACCATGGAAGGCCTGACCAAGGCCATGAACATGTTGAAAACTTCCAACAAACGATCGACCATCGACCCGAACCTTGAGGAGAATTTCAGGTAATTGATTTAAATCAATTTTCGAATAATATTTCGATATTGAGAACCGTTTGTAATGCATGCATTGCAACCAATTTCTTCAACCATTATTAAATGAAAACCACGGCTCTCCTACTCTCTTCGCTGCTCATGTTCACCGCAACATTTGCGCAAGAAAATTTTGAGGAAGGACTACGATGGTACAACAGCCGTACTTCCGGTGCCAACGGCATCAAGGCCAATCCAGCGCATATCAATAAAGCAATTACCAGCTTTCAGCTTGCTTTGAACAATCATGAAAATGAACGGGAAACAGTTATCTACCTGATGCGCTGCTACATTTTCAAGGCGCGTTTTACGCAGGATAGTGACAGCGACAAGCGGAAAACGTTTCAGTTGGCCAAAGAATTGGGCGACAAGTACGTACCGAAATACCCGATTGACAAAGAACTGCGCTTCGAATATTTGAGCGCACTTGGACAATGGGGCGAAGTGATGGGTGTTTTCCGTGCTGCAAAAGAAGGTGTGGTCGATAAGGTCAAAACGCAGATGGAAGCGTTGATCAAACTCGATCCAGAGTTCAGAAAAGGGGTTCCAGAAAGAGCGTTGGCCGTGCTGAACCTCAGAGTTCCGAAAATCCCTTTCATTCTCAGTTGGCCCGATAAGAAGAAGTCGTTGGTGATGACCACCAAAGTGGTTGACAAATACCCCGATGACATTGGCAACAACTTTTACCACGCAGAAGCACTGGTTGAAAACGGCAAAGAAGAAGAAGCCAAAAGCTACCTGATGCGAGCGCTATCCATGCAACCTGAGCAGGAATACTTGCTCGAAGATCGCTCATTGCATATTCAGGCCAAGAAGATGTTGCAGAAACTGAAGGAGAACTAAGCCTGAAGCTTTCGCATCGAAACCCGAAGCACTTTTACCTGCTCGGTCAATGAATCGACCTCTTTCTGTAGGTTTTCGATGTTCTTCTTGGCGCTGATCAGCAGCGGATTGTCTGCCTTGGCATTGGCAAAAAAGGCCATGTTGTTCTCGTACTGCAGCAACTCATCCTTCTTCTCTCGTAGCTTTTTCTGAAGGAACTGCTCTTCCCTCCTGAGTTGATCGGCACCTTTGTCGCTATCTGAAAGTCGTTCCACCTTATTCTGGAAACGCACCTTGGCCACTTCGTCTTTCTTCAGGTCAACTTGCTTGTAAAGCACCTGAATGGCCTTTTCGTAAGCCGTATTGATGCGGTTGATGTCTTTCTTGGGAACATGGTCGATGGCCGCGAATTCATCACCCAAGGCTTTTATCATGGCCAATTTCTCCTCATCCGAACCTTCCAATTTCACCTCGGCCATGTTTTTCAGAACGGCTTCTTTGGCTTTCAGATTGGCTTCCTGACGCTCGTCCATGCCATCGTACCACGCCTTTTTGGATGCGAAGAATTCATCACAAATACCTCGGAACTTCGTCCAAAGCTTGTTCTCATCCCGCGGACCGGCAGAACCGATCTTCTTCCAACGGTTCTGCAACTTTTTGAACTTCTCGGTGGTGTCTTTCCACTCGGTGCTATCCTTCAGTTGAAGTGCTTCTTCGATCAGTTTTTCCTTGGCAGTCTTGTGGTCTTTGAATTCTTCACGGGCTTCGCCCAGAAATTCCTTTTTGGCACCGAAGAATGCGTCCTGCGCCTTCTTGAATTCATCCCAAACCTGCTTGTTGAACTTGCGCTCCACCATTCCAATGGATTTCCAGTCCTCGCGAAGTTTGTTCACTTCATCCGTGGCCTTGTTCCATTTACCGATCGAACCATGATCCTGTGATGCCAATTCGAGAACCCGCGCCACCATTGCCTGCTTCGCTTCCAAATTGGTTTCCATCTCAGATTTGCGCTCTGAGTAGAAATCCTGAATCTTCTTATGAAGCGTTTTGAGCGCTTCGTAATAACGGTCGTTGAGACCTTCCCAAACCTCTTGTTTTACCGGTCCGGCCTCATCCCATTCTTCTTTGGCTGCCGCCAAGATGAATTCCACATCTTTGATTACCTCAGCGGTCTGCAACTCCTCCAACTTGGAAACAATGGCATCACGGATCTCCAAATTCTTGGCAAGATCATATTCCTTCAGTTCCTTGTTGATGCCGATGTTGTAATAGAAACGATCCACCTCCGATTTGTAGGCCGCGTTCAGATCGGCTGCTTTTTCGCTCGGAATCGGGCCAATGGCCTTCCATTTGTCTTGAAAATCTTTGAAGCGATCGAAGCTCTTTCCAATGTTCTCCTCATTGTCGATGAGATGCTTCAACCCTTCGAGAATCTCCTTCTTCTCCGCCAGATTCTTCTTTTCCGCCTCTTCTTTCTGATGCACAAATTTGGCCTTCATATCGCGGTAGCGACTGAAAACCTCCTTGAACGTGTCTTCCAGCGGATTGGGCACAGGAATGAAATCCTCCATGCGGGCACCCAATTCTCGGTGCTCCAATTTCTGCTGAGCAAGTTTATCTGAGTTCAATTTGTAGAACGCAGACTTTAGCTCGTTCGCTTCGCGCATGGTCTCATCTACTGGAAGTTCCAGCAGCTCTTCCATCCGCGCAATAATTTCTTCCTGTGTGTTCATTTGTTCGTAAAGGGAATGCAAAGTAACGTGGCCTCATTTAATATTGCAAAGCCGATATTTGGGCATGCATTATCATCAACTGCCCGAAATACCCAAGGAGTTTTACAACTCGGAAACAGGCGCACCATTTACCAATTGCCTTATGTGCGAATGCAATCTGCAGGAAGAGGCACGTCCATATTCCATCGAACGCGCCATTCGTCATTATCCTGAGATGGAATTGAAGTCGGTTGTATTCGAGTACGCGCTTTGCGCAGGCTGCATGAGCTCGCTGGAAAAGGAGCTTTCTGACTCCACAAAAGCTGCGATCGCCAAGTATTTCGGTGAGAAATTCAACTATCATTCACGGCCTGTTTGGCAGCCATCAGAGGATGAAGAAGAATCGACACCGTTCAATATTTCCGAATGGACGGATTCATGTTCAATTAAAAGTCTACCAAAGGAAGAACTCTACGAATACACGCTTTGCGCCCGCTGCATCGGAGATCGGATCATACCGGAAGTGGCTCCATACATGATCAGCGGTCAAGCCCAGGATGACCTTATCGAATTGTTCTCGAATGAGTCTTTGGGATTCATGGACGGCTTTACTGACAAGTATTTCAGCGGCCCACCCGAACTGAAAGAGCTGTTCAAAGGACGCCCCATTCTTGTCTGACGTACGTCATTTATTTTTCGGATTGGATGAATTAGCATTGATATGCTATGAGCAGCCTCCACATCCGACCCCGATTCAAGGAGACCTACAACCTCAAGCCTGAGGAAGTTGGAGAACTGGTCCGCAAGCATATCGCTGAGATGGACTGTGGTTGTTCTGCCAAGATCCTACCAGGTTTTATCGTACTCCGCATCCGTCCGCAGGATCAGCATTTCTGGTCGCCACAGTTGAGCCTTTCCTTTGAGGTGGATGAAGACGATTCTGAGAAAACCGTCATCCGCGGTCTGTACGGCCCGAACCCTACTGTTTGGGCGTTCTTCACCTATGGCTATGCTGCTCTTGCCATCGTTGCCACGTTCATTGGCATGTATGGGTTCTCAAAGTATTCCCTCGATCAGGATGCAAGTATCCTTTGGGTTCTTCCCTTTTTGGCTGTGGCAGCAGTTGTTCTGTACGTCATTGCGCAGTTCGGACAGAAGATCGGTGCCGAGCAGATGTTTACACTCCATCATTTCTTTGAAGATTCGGTCGGTCATCGCATCCATGTGAAGTGATCTTCTTGAGATATTATGGGTGCTATTTCGTTCCTTTGATGCAATGCAAGCATAGCTCTTATTACCTCGAGCATTGCATTTTTGATTACTTTTCTGTCAAATAGAAGACAACCCCTATGGCTTCCATTTTTTCCCATGCAATAGCGGCTGGCGCTTTAGGCACGGTGCGCTATCCTAAAAAGGAAGTGTTCAAGTACTTCGCCTTGGGAATCTTCTGTGCCACGTTCCCTGACATCGATGTCATCATGTTCAAACTCGGAATTCCGTACGAACATCCGTTCGGACACCGAGGGTTCTTCCATTCATTGCTGTTCGCCTATTTGCAGGGACTTTTCATTGTTCGGGTCTTCTACTCCAATCTGGCATTTGCCACACGCGCAAGCCTCAGTATCGGTTTCTACTTCTTCTGCTGCGGTGTTTCGCACAGTATTCTTGATGCTATGACCAATGGAGGATTGGGCGTGGCCTTCTTCGCTCCGTTCGATAACACTCGATATTTCCTGCCTTGGCGACCGATCGAAGTGTCACCTATTGGTAGTGACTTCTTTACCGAACGTGGTCTGCAAGTATTGCAGACAGAATTCTACTACGTGATGATTCCCTCGTTTGTTTTGGTTGTGGGAATGTATCTTATTCGAAAATTCTCGAAGACGGATTGATCAATACTCAGCCTCGGTCAGCAACCATATCTTGTTGCGCCCCAGTTTAACCAACCCTTTGCGTTCCATCTGCTTCAGAATACGTGAAATCACTTCGCGCGAAGAGTTCAGATCAACCGCAATTTCCTGATGCGACATAAGTATCTCATCCGTATTCATGGCGTTTGATTTCTCGTGAAGATACTTCAGCAACCGCTCATCCATTTTCAGGAACGCAATGCTGTCCAATGCTTCCAGCAACTCCTCAAAGCGTAAACGGTAGGTGTTCATTACAAAACTGCGCCAGTCACGGAATCGCATCCACTCATCCATATACTCCACCGGAATGGCAAGCATGGTCACCTTTTCCTGTGCTACCGCACGAATCTCGCTTCGTTTGAACGCCATGCAGCAAGTGAGCGACATGGCACAGGTTTCGCCAGAGCGGAGATAATAAAGCAAGAGCTCACGCCCCTCCTCATCTTCGCGCATCACCTTTACCGAACCCGAAATGATCATCGGTACATTATGAATAACCCCTCCGATATCCATCAGCAGGTCGCCTTCGTCAACTTCACGGTAGATGGCATGCTCCTTAATACCCTCAATAAGGTCGGTATCTAAAAGCGTTGGGAAATGTTTTGAGAGAATCTGTTCTATAGCTGGTGTCATTTGCTTAACGTGATGGTAGTATGCTTTTCCTAATTTGCGGCAAAATAACTGTTATGAGCATTACGAAGAACAAAGTAGCACTTATCCATTACACATTAAAAGATGATTCAGGAGAAATTCTCGATTCATCGGAAGGACATGACCCATTGGCATACATCCATGGCATCGGAAATCTGGTAGAAGGTCTGGAAGAAGCATTGGAAGGGAAAATGATCGGTGATAAGATTATCACATCTGTTAGCCCAGAAAAAGGTTACGGACACCGAAGTGAGGATAACGTTCATGTTGTACCGTTGGCAAGTTTTCAGCCAGATGGTGATGAGAAGCTTGAAGTAGGCATGCAGGTGCGTGTGGAGACCAACGAAGGCATCGGCATAGCCGAAGTGACCAAAATAGATGGCGAGCATGTAACGCTCGACCTTAATCATCCATTGTCTGGCGAAACGCTTCATTTTGAAGTGGAAGTGGTGGATGTGCGCGATGCGACCAATGAGGAATTGGATCACGGACATGCACATGGTCCGGGAGGGCATCACCATCATTAAATGTTGATTTAGACCAAAATCAATTGTAAAGGCATCTTTTAGATGCCTTTTTTATTGGTCATTTGCTTGATGTCGTAACTGTCTAATTTCTAATACATTTGATGTGAATCAAAAATCCTGACATCTTGAAAATAGGAGTACCGAAGGAAACACAGGGACGCGAAACGCGGGTGGCCGTTACGCCAACCATCGCGAAGCAACTGAAAGCAAAAGGATTTGAAGTAGTAGTGGAAAGTGGGGCTGGTGACGGTTCCTTTTTCTCGGATGCCAACTACACCGATGCCGATGCCAACGTTGGCTCGAAAGCAGATGCATACCAATGCGATGTGGTTGCGAAAGTGAATCCGCCTACCGTAGATGAGGCCAAGCAACTGAAAGCTGGTTCCACGCTCATTTCCTTGCTGTTTGCAGCTACAAATCCTGATGTGGTGAAAGCCTTAGAAGCACAAGGTGTGAATGCCTATTCATTGGATGCCATTCCAAGAACATCACTGGCGCAGAGTATGGACGTTTTGAGTTCGCAGGCGAACCTTGCCGGTTATAAGGCAGTGTTGCTTGGTGGTGGTGAAATGGGCAAGATATTCCCGATGCTGATGACCTCTGCTGGAACCATCAAACCTTCCACGGTTGTCATTTTCGGTGCTGGTGTTGCGGGGCTTCAGGCCATTGCTACCGCTAAACGATTGGGTGCAAACGTTTGGGTTTCGGATATCCGTCCAGAAACCAAGGAGCAAGTACAGTCCCTTGGCGGTAAGTTCATTGAGGTGGCGGGAGACGACAGCGTGAATATGGCTGGCGGTTACGTAACCAACGTTTCGGAAGAGTTCTTGAAGAAGCAACAAGAAGTTGTAACTGCTAAAGTTGCTGAAGCTGATCTTGTCATTACCACGGCTCTCATCCCAGGAAAAAAAGCCCCATTGCTTATTACCGATGAAATGCTTAGAAAGATGAAACCGGGAGCGGTTATCGTGGATATGGCGGTTTCGCAGGGTGGAAACGTATCGGCAAGCAAACTGAATGAAACGGTTCGTGTTGGTGGTGTCACCATCATCGGAGAAGGAAACCTCCCTGCTACCCTACCGATGAACGCCAGCGAACTCTTCGCCAAGAACGTTTCGAACTTCCTACTCCATTTGACAACCGACAACCAGTTCAACTGGAACATGGAAGATGAGATTACCGCTGGTTCGCTCATCATCCGCGATGGAAAACCTGTTCATCCATCCGTACAACCGAAAGAAACTACCAACGCTTGATGATTACCCACCTCACACCCTTCGATAAGTTGCTTTCAGCAACACTCAGGGTGACCCACCGCAAGGGTCATTCCGAGTGTTCCGATTTTTCATCGGAACGTATCGAGGAACGCTATTCACTAAAACCTAACAGCTAAAAGCTATTAAATGGAAGCACTCCTCGCATTTGCCTACGAGCACATGGACATGATCTACATCGTCATTCTGTCCATCATTCTCGGAATTGAAGTCATAGAAAGTGTGCCGGCCGTGCTGCACACCCCGCTGATGAGTGGCGCCAATGCCATTCACGGAGTGGTGATAGTCGGTGCCATCATTGTGATGGGAACCGCATCGCCCGACAACATCATAGCCCTGATACTCGGCTTTTTGGCCGTGATACTCGGTACGCTGAACGTAGTAGGCGGCTTTGTGGTCACCGACCGCATGTTGGACATGTTCAAGAAGAAACCAGCTAAGAAAGACTGATGATGGGAGATTACATATTGGAGATCGCGTACCTCATTGCATCGGTATTGTACATTCTGGGATTGAAAATGATGAGCGGTCCGAAGACCGCCCGAAGCGGAAACCTGTGGGCGGCCGCGGGTATGACCATTGCCATCATTGCCACCATTTTTCTCTACACGGACGATAGCGGACAGCACCTGCACAACCTGCCTTGGATAGGCGCGGGTATCGTCATCGGTTCGGTGCTTGGTTGGATCATTGCCAAACGTGTGGAAATGACCGCCATGCCACAGATGGTTTCGCTGTTCAACGGAATGGGCGGTGCGTGTGCGGCCATCATCGGACTCATCGAATTCCCGCATTACATCCATACGGGCGATTGGCTCATCCTCACCACCATTTTTGCCGGACTTGTGATCGGTAGCACTTCGTTTGCAGGTAGTATGATCGCTTTCCTGAAGCTGAACGGTAACCTGAACAAGGATATCCGACTGCCCTTCTACAATATTCTCAATACACTACTCATCATTGCGGCAGTTGGCCTCACCATCTGCTTGGCCGGTGGTCACATTCACACCAACCCTGAAATGTGGGTATACATTCTTCTTGGTTTGAGTTTGACCTATGGCGTGATGTTCGTACTGCCAATTGGTGGTGCAGATATGCCTGTGGTCATCTCGCTGCTGAACTCCTTTACGGGAATGGCAGCCGCCTTCGGTGGCTTCCTTTACGGCAATATGGCCATGCTAACGGGTGGTATCCTTGTCGGTTCGGCAGGTACCATTCTTACAGTAGTAATGACACGGGCCATGAACCGCTCATTGTCTGCCGTCATCTTTGGCGCATTCGGTACAGGCGGAGCAACAGCAGCCGCAGCGAGTGGTGAGCAGAAATCATACAAGCAGACCAACCCGAGCGACCTTGCCGTTTTGCTGAATTATTCAAGCAAGGTGATTATTGTTCCTGGTTATGGTTTGGCAGTGGCGCAGGCACAGCACGTGGTGCATGAGATGGAGCAATTGCTTGAAAGCCGCGGTGTGGAAGTGAAATACGCCATTCACCCGGTGGCGGGCCGAATGCCCGGACACATGAACGTGTTGCTGGCAGAAAGCAACGTGGAGTACGACAAGCTGGTGGAAATGGAAGACATCAACCCAGAGTTTGCCACCACCGATGTAGTGCTTGTTCTTGGCGCAAACGATGTAGTGAACCCTGCCGCCAAGGAAGACCCCTCCTCGCCTATCTACGGCATGCCTATTCTGAACGTGGAAGATGCCAAACACACCGTAGTGAACAAGCGCAGCATGAGCGTGGGCTATGCTGGCATTGACAACGACCTCTTTTACCGCGACAAGACCAGCATGCTCTTTGGCGATGCCAAGAAGGTGCTTACGGAGTTGGTGAGTGAGTTGAAGGGGTTGTGATATTCTGAAGGCTTGAGCCCTAAAAGAATCATTTTAGTACATCTTGGAGTCTGGATTGTCTTTTCTGTAGGTTTATTATTAGGACTGGAATCCGTCCTTCAGCTTACGATACCAGAGATACACAACGTAGAGATTTGGCTTCTTTCTTTGGGTTTGGGGGAAATCACCATCCTAATTCTGTCTATATTGTCCTGCTTATTTTTTATTCTTCGAAACAGAAAGGCCAAGAACTAAACCACTATGTACTGGAAGTCCATAGGTTTGATTGACGACTGAAAGTCGTCTTTCACTCAATGATGAAATTGCTTCCGCCATTGTCATCACTCCTTCTGTGATGCTCCAGATATTCATTCACCATTTCATCTGTT